>NZ_JBEZIR010000009.1:0-109464 GCF_040651175.1 Kitasatospora sp. NPDC048540 | reverse complement strand
GGCTCCCAGTAGACGACTGGGTTGATAGGCCGGATATGGAAGCCTCGTGAGGGGTGGAGTTGACCGGTACTAATAGGCCGAGGGCTTGTCCTCAGTTGCTCGCGTCCACTGTGTTGTTCTGAAACAACGACCCCATGCCACTGGTCACGTGGTGTGGTGCGGTTGACAGTTTCATAGTGTTTCGGTGGTCATAGCGTGAGGGAAACGCCCGGTTACATTCCGAACCCGGAAGCTAAGCCTCATAGCGCCGATGGTACTGCAGGGGGGACCCTGTGGGAGAGTAGGACGCCGCCGAACAAATTTTAAAAAGATAGCCCCCCTCCCTTCGGGAGGGGGGCTATCTGCGTTAATCTTCGCCAATGCAGAACCTGACCCTCACCTGGCAGACCTCGGCCGCTGTGTCCGGGGTGCTGTTCGGCGCGGCGTACGCCGTTCGGCGGGCCGGCCGTGGGCCGACGGTGACGGCGGTGTTCCGGGAGGCGGGTACGCTGCTGGCGCTGTTCACGCTGTGGCAGCTGGTGGGGCACCTCTCGCTGATGAGCACCGACCACGCGCTGGCCCGGGCGGAGTGGATCCATCGGACCGAGCTGGCCTTCGGCCTGCCGGACGAGGTGGCGTGGCAGCGGGCGGTGGAGCCGCATCCCTGGCTGATGCAGGCCGCCAACTACTACTACGCCACCATGCACTTCGGCGTCATGCTGGTGATGCTGCTGTGGCTCTTCCTGCGGCACCGGGACCGGTACGCGTGGGTGCGGACGACCGTGGTGCTGACCACGGCCGCATGTCTGCTGGTCCAGTTCATCCCGGTCGCCCCGCCCCGGATGCTGCCGGACAGCGGCTTCGTCGACGTCGCGGCCCAGTACGGGCAGTCGGTGTACGGGGGCGCGGTCGCGGGGGTGGTGCCGGCCCAGCTGTCGGCGATGCCGTCGGTCCACGTGGCCTGGTGCGTGATCGTGGCGGTGGCCGTCGTGGTGGTGGGCCGCGGGCCGTGGCGGTGGCTGGCGGTGCTGCACCCGGTCCTGACGGTCGCCGTGGTGGTGGTGACCGCCAACCACTTCTGGGCGGACGGCCTGGTCGCCGTGGGCCTGCTGCTGGTGGTGTACCTGGTCCAGCACGCGTGCTCCGGCTGGCGTCAGGGCCCGAACGGGCTGGCCGGCCGGCCTTCTGCCGGAGCGGACGGCAAGGTCCCGGAGTGGACGCGCTCGGGCCGCTGACCGATCCGGTCGGGACGGCCGGGCCGGCAGAGCGGCCTGCCGCCGACAGCCCGCCGTGGCTCAGCTGTCGGTCTCCTGCGGCGTCGACGGGCTGAACGCCACCGGCAGCATCCCGGTGGCGAGCGACGCCGCGAGGGTCTCGGCCTGGTCCTGGGTGAAGGTGCCGGAGATGACGGCTTGGCCGCCGGTGATGGTGCCGGCGACGTACGGGTGGGACAGCACCTCGCCGTCCAGCACGATGGCGAACTGGTTGGCCGGGGCCTGTTCGGCGGCGAGCTGTTCGGTGCTGCGGGCGAAGGCGTCCGTACCGGAGCTGTTGAACGTCAGCTGGACCTGCCAGCCGGAGCCGGACTGCTTGTCGAAGGCGCTGCGGGCGTCGGCGATGTCGGTGCCGGGCACCGCTACCGGTGCCAGCGCGAACCGGTAGCGGGTGCCCTGTTCCGCCTCGTGCCCGCAGGCCACGGTCGGGGTGGAGGCGGAGGCCAGCGGGCGGGGGTCGTCGGGGGAGGCGGTTCCCGGGCAGGAGAGCGCGTCGAACTGCTGCAGCAGGTCGACGGGGACGGTGCCCATCAGCAGGGCGCCCGGGCCGCCGTCTGCGCCCGAGGTCCCGACCGGGGCCGCGGCCAGTACCTGGCGGAGCTCGACGGCGGCCCGACGGCCGAGCGGGGCGAGCCGGTCCCCGACATGACCTGCGGCGGAGAGGGTGACGGTGCCTGCGGTGACCTCGGTCCGGACGTCCCGCAGCCCGGCCTTGCCGGCCCGGGCGGCGAGCAGGTCGGCGGCCTGCCGGAGCTGGTCGTCGTCGAGCGGGCGGGCAGGGGTGAGGACCACCGTGGTGTGCCCGGCCGGAGCGGCCTGCGGGCCGGTCCCGCTGCAGGCGGTGAGGGCCGGCCCGGCCAGCAGGGCGGTCAGCGTGAGCGCGGTCGTCGAGCGGCGGATGCCGTACCGCCGGACCCGGGCCGTCGTCGGGAGAGCCGTCATGGACCGAGTCTTTCAGCAGGTCGGCGCGGCGGTGCCGGCCGGGCTCCGGTGTGATGCAACTGTGACGCCGCGTCATGCTCCCTTGCCGAAAGCCGGTGGCCGGCCGGTGGCCGGCCGCTGCTCGATCGAGCCCGGCGTACCCGCGGCCCGCCGGCGGCCCGGCGGAGCCGCGGGTACGGCCGGCGGGCCGGGCGCTCCCCGAGGGGAGACACCCGGCCCGCCGTGCCCCGGAGGGCTACTTGAGGGGCAGCAGGGCCCGGCCCCACCCGCTGTTGGCGAGTGTGGCGGTGGCCCAGTACCAGGCGCCGAGGCCCGACACGGCGGCGACCCAGCCGGCCGCCTTGCCGAGGCCGTCGCTGGAGCCGAACGTCGCGATGGCGTTGAGGACCAGCGAGACGGTCAGCAGGCCGTAGACGACCCGGCTGAACAGCCCGCCCTGCCAGGCGGCGAGGGTCAGCGTGAGCGCCAGCGCGGCCCAGAGCAGCAGGAACAGCCCCACGGCGTCCTTGCTCGCCCCGGCGCCCTCCGACCAGGCCGCCCAGAAGGCGCCGAGGCCGGTGAACGCCGTGCCGGTGAACCGGTCGCCGCCGCGGAACTGCCAGAGGCCGGCGATGAACAGAGTCAGCCCGCCCACCAGGTGGGCGACGGAGGCTGCGTCCTTGAGGCCGGCGCCACTGAAGATGCCGGTGGACAGCAGGCCGGTTGCGAGAAGGGTCAGACCGAGGGCCAGGTAACCGAGAGGACCCGCGTCGTCTCCTGCGGATCGGGCGTTCGCCCCGGAGGCTTCATTGCTCACCGGAGGCTCCTTTCACTTCTGGGCGCCGATGATCGGCAGATGTCAGGTGAAGGTGGGGGTGGTGCTGGAGGTGGGTGCGCGAGACCGCGCCGGAAGCCGCACGGAAGTGGCGTGCGGGCGGCCGCGGCCGAGTGATGAACCAGCAGGTCAGGTGCTGGTCGAGGGCCCCTCCGGGGGGAATCCCCCGGTGCTTGCGGTGTACCCGGTCGACGCGGCTTGTACCCTTGTGAATTCCACAATTTGTACAGTCGTCAGCTGTAGGACGGCGACGGTTGGACAGTTGCTGATCGAGTCCGATCGATCGGCCCGAGGGTGGACGCCCCGTCAGGCCTGGCGCTGGGCCGGAAGCGGCACCCGCAGGGTCAGGATGGCCATGTCGTCGGAGGGCGGCTCCGGCGCGAACCGCTCGACCGCGCGCTGGACCCGGGCCGCCACCGCGCCCGCCGTCAGGCCGGTGCAGCCGGTCAGCACCTCCGCCAGGCCGTCGTCGCCGAGCATCCGGCTGCCCTCCCGGCGCTCGGTGACGCCGTCCGTCACACAGAGCAGCACCTCGCCCGGCTCCAGGATCAACTCCTCGGCCGTCAGGTCGAGTTCGTCCATCACGCCGAGCAGCGGCTGCGGGGTGGCGGCGGCATCCACCTGGCCGTCGGTGCGCAGCCGCAGCGGGAGCGGGTGTCCGGCGCAGACCAGGGAGAGCAGGGTGCTGCCGTCGGGGCGCGGGGTGAGCTCGCCGTAGAGCAGGGTCAGGAAGCGGGAGCGCGGGCCCTCGTCGAGGATGGCCGCGTTCAGCCGGTCGAGCACCTGGGGTGCGCTGAGGCCCTCGCGGGCCAGCAGCCGCAGCGAGTTGCGGGCGAGGCCGGTGACCGAGGCGGCCTCCGGGCCGGTGCCGCAGACGTCGCCGATGGCGAAGCCGTAGGTCCCCTCGCGGATCGGGAAGATGTCGTAGAAGTCGCCGCCGACCTCGTTGCCCTCGCCGGCCGCCTGGTAGAAGACCTCCACCTCGACGCCCGGGATCTTGGGCAACTCCGGGGGCAGCAGGGCGCGTTGGAAGGCCTGGCTGGTGGCGGTGCGCTCGGAGTAGAGCCGGGCGTTGTCCATCGCGAGGGCGGCCCGGCGGGAGAGGTCCTCGCCGAGTTCCAGGATCTCCTGGCGGAACCGGGTGCCCGCGGGGACGCCGAGGACCAGCAGGCCGATCACCCGGTTGCGGGCGGCCAGTGGCAGCACCACGGTCTCGCCGATCATGCCGTGCAGCTCGGGGTCGGCCGTCACGCCGAGGGTGCGGGCGGTCTCGGTGGGCGCGGTCCAGTAGCGGGTGCTGCCGGGGGAGGATTCGGCGGCCGGTGCGGGGGTCTTGTCGAGCAGGGCGCGCAGCGGGTCGATCCGGTCCTCGTTCTCGTGCAGGACGTAGGCGAGGTCGGCGGCGCCGTTCTGTTCGCCGGCGGTGTAGACGGCGCACCAGGTGGCGAGGGTGGGGACGGCCATCTGGGCCATCAGCGCGAGGGTCTGCTCGTGCTCCAGGGTGCCGGCCAGCAGTTCGGAGGCCTCGACCAGGAAGGACAGCGAGCCGCGGCGGCGGCGTTCGAGTTCGCCGAGCCGGGCGCTCTCCAGGGCCAGCGCGATCCGGTCGGCGGCGAACTGCAGGCGCAGCGCGTCCTCGTTGTCGTAGCGGCCGGGGGTGGTGGCGGCGACGCCGAGCGAGCCGGTGAGCCGGCCCTCGACCTTGAGCGGCACGGTGATCAGCGAGCGCATGCCGGTGCCGGTGAGCAGCGGGGCGGCGCCCGGCCGGACCGAGAGGTCCTCGTGGACGGCGGGCAGCCGGTCCGAGTCGAAGCGGGTGGCGCCGGACTCGATCGGCATCCGGACGAACCGGCGTGCGGCGGCGGCGAGTCCGGTGGCGGCGCGGACCTCGAACTCGGTCTCGTCCTCGGTGGTGAGCAGCAGGTAGGCGGCGTCGGCGTCGAGCAGGTCGCGGGCGCGGTCGACGATGCGCTGGAGGAGGCCGCCGAGGTCGTCGGGGGCGACGGCGCCGACGAGCAGGTCGAGCGGTTCGACGGCGGGCGGGGTGTCGGCGGCGCCGCCGGGGGAGCGCAGGACGGCGCGGTCCTCCTCGCGGACCAGCAGGCACAGGGCGGACGGGGTGCCGTGGGAGTCGCGCAGGCGGACCTGGAGGGCGTACACGTCGAGCAGGGTGCCGTCGGGGCGGCGGATGTCGAAGCCGCCCTCCCAGCGGGCCATCCGCAGGGTGTCGGCCAGGCGCAGGCCGGTGCCGCCGGAGGGCGGCCAGCAGGCGTAGTCGGACCAGGGCCGGCCGATGACCTGGTCGGCGGTGTGCAGGAAGAGGGCTTCGGCGTCGGCGTTCCAGGCGCGGACCACGGCGTCGTCGTCGATCCGCACCACGGCGACGCGGACCGGGCCGTCGCTGTCGGGCAGTTCGGTGCCGGGGATGCTCGGGAGGGCGTAGCGGGTGCCGCGGAAGTGTTCGGGCAGGGCGAGGCGGAACCAGACGGTCTTGCGGCCGGCGGCGTACTCGACGCCCCAGGTCTCGGAGAGGGCGGAGCACATCAGCAGTCCGCGGCCGCCTTCGCCGTCGGGGTCGGCGTAGTGGTCGGAGGCGGGGACGGCGGCGGAGACGGGGACGTTGGCGAAGGCGGGCAGGCCGCGTTCGGGGTGACGGTCGGTCACCTCGATCCGCAGGGTGTCCTCCTCGCGCAGGCAGCAGACCTCGGCGGAGGTGCCGGCGTGCACGACGGCGTTGGTGACCAGTTCGCTGACCAGGACGACGGCGTCGTCGACGATCTCCGGCAGGCCCCAGCCGAGCAGGGCCTCACGTACGAAGCCGCGGGCGGCGGCGGCTGACCGGCCGACCGGTTCGAAGGTGGCGGCTGCGCGTGCGGTGACCACTGCCACGTCTCCTCTGCTCTGGTCCGGCCGTCGGCCCGGTGTTCGGTGTCGGGCGGGTCGGTTCGTCGTCGTGCGGTCCGGCCGTGCGGCGCCGGTGTGTGTGCTGTCCCGGCCTCGGTGGTGGCGGTGGCCGGCGGGTGGTCGGTGCGCGCTCCGAGGTCCGGTGCAGCGGTCCAGCCTACTTTCCGCTTGGTACCCCGTGGGGGTGGGGAGCCGAAACAGGCACCGGAGGGTGATTCTGCCCACCACATTTGCGCAAGGACGGCAACGACCCTGTGCAACCGGCCGGACACCTGCCTCCGGGGCTGACAGACTGGGGAGTCCGCGGCGTCGGTTCGGCGGAGTACGGTCGAGGCGGTGCCGGTGGCGGTGCGCAGCCCCGCTGCGGTGTCCGAGAGGCGGGCCCGGTGCCCGCGAGTGCGGTACTGAGCAGTCACGATGTGGGAGGGCCCCGTTGAGTTCGGCGACCAAGGACGTTACCGGTACGACTTCGGCTGCCGAGCGCGGTGGCCGTGCCGCCTCGGCGGCGCGCGGCGTCGCCGGGCGCCGGGCCAATGCGAACCGGGGGGCCGAGCCGGCGGAGCTGCGGCGGGTGCTGGCGGCGCTGACCGCGATGCGGGACGGCAACTTCCGGCGGCGGCTGACGTTTCCCGGTGACGGTGTGCTGGCGGAGATCGCGGCGGTGTTCAACGAGGTCGCCGAGCGCAACCAGCACCTCACCGGTGAGCTGGCGCGCGTGCGCCGGGCGGTGGGCCGGGAGGGGCGGCTGTCGGAGCGGCTGGAGATGGGGGTCGGCGAGGGCGCCTGGATGGCGGCGGTCGACAACTGCAACGCGCTGATCGACGATCTGGCCCGGCCGATGGCGGAGGTGGGCCGGGTGCTCACCTCGATCGCGGAGGGCGACCTGGACCAGCGGATGGAGCTGCGGTCGGTCCACACCACCGGGGCGAGCTATCCGCTGCGCGGGGAGTTCCTGAAGGTCGGCCGGACGGTGAACGGCCTGGTGGACCAGTTGTCGGAGTTCACCGACGAGGTGACCCGGGTCGCCATCGAGGTGGGTACCGAGGGCAAGCTGGGCGGTCAGGCGCGGGTGCGCAGCGTCTCGGGCAGCTGGAAGGACCTGGCCGACTCGGTCAACACGATGGCCGGCCGGCTGACGGCGCAGGTGCGCAACATCGCCGAGGTGACCACGGCGGTGGCCAAGGGCGATCTGTCGCGCAAGGTCACGGTGGACGTGGCCGGCGAGATGCTGGAGCTGAAGAACACCGTGAACACCATGGTGGACCAGCTCAACTCGTTCGCCGCGCAGGTGACCCGGGTGGCGCGGGACGTGGGTACCGAGGGGCGGCTGGGCGGTCAGGCGCAGGTGCCGGGGGTCGCTGGGGTGTGGCGTGATCTCACCGATTCGGTGAACTTCATGGCCAACAACCTCACGGCGCAGGTGCGCAACATCGCCGAGGTGACCACGGCGGTGGCCAAGGGCGATCTGTCGCGCAAGATCGAGGTCGATGCCCGGGGCGAGATCCTGGAGTTGAAGAACACCATCAACACGATGGTGGACCAGCTGTCCGGTTTCGCCGAGCAGGTGACCAGAATGGCCCGTGCGGTGGGGACGGAGGGCATCCTGGGCGGTCAGGCGCAGGTGCCCGGGGTGGCGGGGGTCTGGAAGGACCTGACCGAGAACGTCAACTCGATGGCCAACAACCTGACCAACCAGGTGCGCAACATCGCGCAGGTGACGACGGCGGTGGCCAAGGGCGATCTGTCGCAGAAGATCCAGGTGGACGCGCAGGGCGAGATCCTGGAGTTGAAGAACACCATCAACACGATGGTGGACCAGCTGGGCGCGTTCGCCGACGAGGTGACCCGGGTGGCGCGGGACGTCGGTACCGAGGGGATCCTGGGCGGTCAGGCGAGTGTGCCGGGGGTGTCGGGGACCTGGAAGGACCTGACCAACAGCGTCAACCTGATGGCGAACAACCTGACGAGTCAGGTCCGCAACATCGCAGAGGTGACGACCGCGGTGGCCCGCGGTGACGTCTCCAAGAAGATCACCGTCGACGCCAAGGGTGAGATCCGGGAGCTGGTGACCACCGTCAACACGATGGTGGACCAGCTGTCGGCGTTCGCGGACGAGGTGACCCGGGTGGCCCGCGAGGTGGGCACCGAGGGCATCCTGGGTGGTCAGGCGCGGGTGCGCGGGGTGTCGGGCATCTGGCGCGATCTGACCGACAACGTCAACTTCATGGCGTCCAACCTGACCAGTCAGGTGCGGACGATCGCCGAGGTCGCCTCCGCGGTGGCCAACGGTGACCTGTCCAAGAAGATCACCATCGAGGCGCAGGGCGAGGTGGCCGCGCTGGCGGGCACCCTGAACACGATGGTCGACCAGCTGTCGGCGTTCGCCGTCGAGGTGACCCGGGTGGCCCGCGAGGTCGGCACCGACGGCATCCTGGGAGGCCAGGCCAATGTTCCGGGCGTGGCGGGGATCTGGAAGGACCTGACCGACAACGTCAACCTGATGGCGAACAACCTCACCGGGCAGGTCCGCAACATCGCCCTGGTGATCACCGCGGTGGCCCGCGGCGACCTGTCGCAGAAGATCGACGTGGACGCCCGGGGCGAGATCCTGGAGCTGAAGACCAGCATCAACACGATGGTGGACCAGCTGGGCGCGTTCGCGGACGAGGTGACCCGGGTGGCCCGCGAGGTGGGTACCGACGGGCGCCTCGGCGGCCAGGCCCGGGTGCCCGGGGTGGCCGGTACCTGGCAGGACCTCACCGAGTCGGTGAACGAGCTGGCCAACAACCTGACCCGGCAGGTGCGGGCGATCGCCCAGGCGGCGACCGCCGTGACCAGGGGCGATCTCAGCCTGCGGATCGACGTGGACGCGTCCGGCGAGCTCGACGAGCTCAAGGACAACCTGAACCAGATGATCGCCAACCTGCGCGAGACGACCAGGACCAACAAGGAACAGGACTGGCTGAAGACCAACCTGGCCCGGATGTCCGGTCTGCTGCAGGGCCGCCGGGACCTGGAGGCCGTCGCCTCGCTGATCATGAACGAGCTGACGCCGGTGGTGTCGGCCCAGCACGGCGCGTTCTTCCTCTCCCAGCCGGCCGGCCGCACCGCGGAGCTGATCACCGAGGACGACGACGAGAACGACACCGTGCTGCGGCTGCTGGGCAGCTACGGCTACAACCGGCGCTCGATGCCGACCACCTTCCGGCCCGGCGAGGGCCTGATCGGTCAGGCCGCGGTGGAGAAGCGCTCGATCATCGTCAAGGAGACCCCGCCGGGGTACCTGAAGATCGCCTCCGGGCTCGGCGAGGCCTCGCCCTCGCACCTGGTGGTGCTGCCGGTGCTGTTCGAGGACCGGCTGCTCGGGGTGATCGAGCTGGCCACCTTCAGCTCGTTCACCGCGGTCGCGCTGGACTTCCTCAACCAGATCGCGGACCTGATCGGCGTCACCGTCAACACCATCTCGGTCAACACCAAGACCGAGGGCCTGCTGCTGGAGTCCCAGCGGCTCACCGCCGAACTCTCCATGCGTTCGGCCGAGTTGGAGGCCCGGCAGGAGGAGCTGGAGCGCACCAACGAGGAGCTGCAGGAGAAGGCCGAGCAGCTCGCCCAGCAGAACCGCGACATCGAGATCAAGAACAGCGAGATCGAGGAGGCCCGGCAGATCCTGGAGGAGCGCGCCGAGCAGCTGGCCCTCGCCTCGCGGTACAAGAGCGAGTTCCTCGCCAACATGTCGCACGAGCTGCGCACCCCGCTCAACTCGCTGCTGATCCTGGCCAAGCTGCTCTCCGACAACAACGAGGGCAACCTCTCCGCCAAGCAGGTCGAGTTCGCCGAGACCATCCACGGTGCCGGGTCCGACCTGCTCCAGCTGATCAACGACATCCTCGACCTGTCCAAGGTCGAGGCGGGCAAGATGGACGTCCGCCCGGCCAAGATCGCGCTGGTCCAGCTGGTGGACTACGTCGAGGCGGCGTTCCGGCCGCTGGCCGCCGACAAGAACCTGGACTTCGCGGTCCGGGTGGCCCCGGAGCTGCCGGCCACCCTGCACACCGACGAGCAGCGGCTCCAGCAGGTGCTGCGCAACCTGCTCTCCAACGCGGTCAAGTTCACCGACGCCGGCGCCGTCGAGCTGCTGATCCGACCGGTCGGCGCGGAGGTCCCGCAGCACGTGCGGGAGCTGCTGCTGGAGGCCGAGGCGATCGGCGACCCGGACGAGGCACTGATCGCCTTCTCGGTCTCCGACACCGGCATCGGCATCCCCGGCAACAAGCTGCGGGAGATCTTCGAGGCGTTCAAGCAGGCCGACGGCGGTACCAGCCGCAAGTACGGCGGCACCGGCCTCGGCCTGTCGATCAGCCGCGAGATCGCCCGGCTGCTCGGCGGCGAGATCCACGTGGAGAGCGAGCTGCACGGCGGCTCCACCTTCACGCTGTACCTGCCGCTGCGCAGCGAGGCGCCCGGGTTGCCCGCGCCGGACCGCCCGGCCGCGCTGCCGGTGCGCGCCTCGGTCGGGGTGACCCCGGCGGGCACCCCGGTCCCGGTCGGCGAGAACCTGGCCGACCACTGGGCGCACGAGGTCCGCGAGCTGGCCGAGGAGCGCCGGCGCGGCGCCGCGGCCGAGCGCCGCCGCACGGCCGCGGCGGCGGAGCTGCCGGCGCCGCAGCAGCAGCCCGAGTCGGCGTCCCGCAGCGGCGGCCAGGCGCAGTTCCACGGCCGCTTCGACGGCGAGCGGGTGCTGATCGTGGACGACGACATCCGCAACGTGTTCGCGCTCACCAGCGTGCTGGAGCAGTACGGGCTGACCGTGCTGTACGCGGAGAACGGCCGCGAGGGCATCGAGGTGCTGGAGCAGCACGAGGACGTCGCGCTGGTGCTGATGGACATCATGATGCCGGAGATGGACGGCTACGCGACCACCGAGGCGATCCGGCGGATGCCGCAGTTCGCCGGTCTGCCGATCATCGCGCTGACCGCCAAGGCGATGAAGGGCGACAAGGAGAAGAGCCTGGCCGCGGGGGCGAACGCCCATGTGACCAAGCCGGTGGAGGCCGACACGCTGCTGGCGGTGATGCGCCAGTTCCTGGCGGTCGGCTGACCGCCGGGCGTCCCGGCCGGCCGGCACTGGCGGGCCCGGCCGGGAACGCTGTAGGGTCACCCATCGTTGCGAACGGTGACCGGATGGTGACACGGCGCTCAGAGCGGCCTGCCTGCGGCACGGCGCTTCCCCGGGGCGGCCACCGGCCGGATCGTGCCAAGCGATGTGGCGGGCGAGGGGGTACGGCTAGCATGACCGGGGCAGTGGTGAGCGGCACGCGGGTGCCGTCCGTGGGAAGACAACAGGCAGGAGGGCGGGTCCTGGTGCAGAAGGCGAAGATCCTCCTGGTCGACGACCGGCCGGAGAACCTGCTGGCGCTGGAGGCGATCCTCTCGGCGCTGGACCAGACGCTGGTGCGCGCGTCCTCCGGTGAGGAGGCGCTGAAGGCGCTGCTCACGGACGACTTCGCGGTCATCCTGCTGGACGTCCAGATGCCGGGCATGGACGGCTTCGAGACCGCCGCCCACATCAAGCGCCGCGAGCGCACCCGGGACATCCCGATCATCTTCCTGACGGCGATCAACCACGGCCCGCACCACACCTTCCGGGGGTACGCGGCCGGTGCGGTGGACTACATCTCCAAGCCGTTCGACCCGTGGGTGCTGCGCGCCAAGGTGTCGGTCTTCGTCGACCTCTACATGAAGAACTGCCAGCTCAAGGAGCAGGCCGCGCTGCTGCGGCTGCAGTTGGAGGCGGGCGAGGCGGCCAGTTTCGGCGGCGGGCTGCTGGGTGAGCTGTCGGCTCGGCTGGCCGCGGTCGAGGAGCAGGCCGAGGCGCTGACCAAGCAGCTCGACGACTCCGCGGATCCGGGTGCCGCCGCGACCTCGGCGCACCTGGAGCGCAAACTGGCCGGCCTGCGGGCGGCGCTCGACGCCCTGCGCCCCGGCGCGAACTGAGCGGCGCACCACCCCCCTGCGCCCCGGTGCGCCCGCCGGGTAGCGCGATGACGGCCGGTCCGGTGACCGCCCGTCAGGCGATCAGGTGTTCGGCGACACGCTCCGGGCCGGAGCGGTCGGGCGTGTCCAGCCGCCCCGGCCGCCGGTAGGCTGCTGACCCATGGCCACACGTACGCCCGGCAGCGCGGCACGCAACCCGAAGCCCGGGCCGGCCAAGAAGGCACCGGCCGGCCGGACACCCGCCAAGAAGGCCGCTCCCGCCGCCAAGAAGGCGGCGCCGGCGGCGAAGAAGGCCGCGGCGCGCAAGAGCGCCGCCAAGCCCCCCGCGGCCCCGCCGCCGCCCCCGCCGCGCCCGATACTCTTCCGGGCCGTCCGGGCCGTCTGGCTCGGCCTCGCGCACGCCGTCGGCGCGGTCTTCCGCGGCTTCGGCGACGGCGCCAAGAACCTGCACCCGGCGCACCGCAAGGACGGCCTGGCGCTGCTGCTGCTGGCGCTCTCGCTGGTGACCGCGGCCGGGACGTGGTTCAGCCCGCAGGGCTGGCTCGGCGAGGTCGCCACCAACGTGGTCTCCGGCCTGTTCGGCCGGCTCGACGTGCTGATCCCGTTCCTGCTCGGCGCGGTCGCGGTACGGCTGATGCGCCACCCCGAACTCCCCGAGGCCAACGGGCGGATCCTGATCGGCCTGTCCACCCTGGTGGTCGGCGTCCTCGGCCTGGTCCACATCGGGTGCGGCGCCCCCGGCATGGGCAGCGGCGCGACCCGGATACGGCTGGCCGGCGGCATCCTCGGCTGGGCCGCGTCCACCCCGATGATGGCGGCGGCCGGGCCGCCGCTCGCGGTGCCGCTGCTGCTGCTGCTCGCCTTCTTCGGGCTGCTGGTGCTCACCGCCACCCCGGTCAACCGGATCCCCGAGCGGATCCGGCAGGCCGGGGTGCGGCTCGGCGTGGTCGAACCCGCCCTCGCCGACGGCCCGGAGGGCGAGGCGCTGTCCGGCGCCCGGGACCTGTCCACCGAACCGCCCGAGGACGCCGACCCCGACGCTCTGCCCTTCACCATCGAGGACACCGACGGCGACGAGCTGTCCCGCCGCCGGACCCGCCGGCGCCGCAAGGACGAACCGGCCGAGGAGCCGGTCTCGTTCGAGAAGGACCCGTACCGGACCAGGGACCTGGCCGCGGGCGTTGCGGCCGACCTGGACGGCGCGCTCACCTGGGGCGTGCCCGGCAGCCCGGCCGTGGCGAGCATGATCCACCAGGTCCGGGACAACACGGCGCCGCCCGAGGAGCCGGCCGTGCCGCCGGCCCGCAGCGCCGGCGCACCCGAGGAGCACGGCCCGGCCCCGGCCCGGATGGAACAGCTCCGGCTCGCCGGCGACATCACCTACGCGCTCCCGCCGCTGGACCTGCTGGACTTCGGCGCCCCCGCCAAGTCCCGCTCAAAGCTCAACGACGAGGTGGTCGCCCAGCTCACCGGCGTCTTCGCCGAGTTCAAGGTGGACGCCAGGGTCACCGGCTTCACCCGCGGCCCGACGGTGACCCGCTACGAGGTCGAGCTCGGCCCCGCGGTCAAGGTCGAGCGGATCACCGCGCTGGCCAAGAACATCGCCTACGCGGTGGCCAGTCCGGACGTGCGGATCATCAGCCCGATCCCCGGCAAGTCCGCGGTCGGTGTGGAGATCCCCAACCGGGACCGGGAGATGGTCAACCTCGGCGACCTGCTGCGCTCGCGCGCGGCCGCCGACGACGACCATCCGATGGTGGTCGGCATGGGCAAGGACGTCGAGGGCCACACCGTGATGGCCAACCTCGCCAAGATGCCGCACATCCTGGTGGCCGGCGCGACCGGCGCCGGCAAGTCCTCCTGCATCAACTGCCTGATCACCTCGGTGCTGGCCCGGGCCACCCCGGACGAGGTCCGGATGGTGCTGGTCGACCCCAAGCGGGTCGAGCTGACGGCGTACGAGGGCATCCCGCACCTGATCACGCCGATCATCACCAACCCCAAGAAGGCCGCCGAGGCCCTGCAGTGGGTGGTGCGCGAGATGGACCTGCGCTACGACGACCTGGCGGCGTTCGGCTTCCGGCACGTGGACGACTTCAACGCGGCGGTGAAGGCCGGCACCGTCAAGCCGCCGCTCGGCAGCGAGCGCGAGCTGACGCCGTACCCGTACCTGCTGGTGATCGTCGACGAGCTGGCCGACCTGATGATGGTCGCGCCGCGGGACGTCGAGGACTCGGTGGTGCGGATCACCCAGCTGGCCCGGGCGGCCGGCATCCACCTGGTGCTGGCCACCCAGCGGCCCTCGGTGGACGTGGTGACCGGCCTGATCAAGGCCAACGTGCCGTCCCGGCTGGCCTTCGCCACCTCGGCGATGGCCGACTCCCGGGTCATCCTGGACCAGCCCGGCGCCGAGAAGCTGATCGGCAAGGGCGACGCGCTGTTCCTGCCGATGGGGGCCAGCAAGCCGGTCCGGATGCAGGGGGCGTTCGTCACCGAGGCCGAGATCGCCAAGATCGTCCAGCACTGCAAGGACCAGATGACGGCGGTCTACCGGGACGACGTCACGGTCGGCGGCGGCCCGAAGAAGGAGATCGACGAGGAGATCGGCGACGACCTGGACCTGCTGATCCAGGCCGCCGAGCTGGTGGTCTCCACCCAGTTCGGTTCGACCTCGATGCTCCAGCGCAAACTGCGGGTCGGCTTCGCCAAGGCGGGGCGGCTGATGGACCTGATGGAGTCGCGTGGGATCGTGGGCCCGAGCGAGGGCTCCAAGGCCCGCGACGTCCTGGTCAAACCGGACGAGCTGGACGGGGTGCTGATCACGCTCCGGGGGTGACCTCCGGGGTGGGCGACGCACCCGGCTCACTCGTTCGGAGGAACCTCCCGGCCGGTGGCCGGGAGGCGGGGAACCGGCCGCAGGGACCGGGCGTCCATCGAGGCACGGACGCCCGGGCCGCCGCGGCGTCTGACCGGATGTCAGCGGCCGAAGGGCCCGGATGCCCGTTCGGGCCCGTCCGCTTGAGAAACGTTCCTCCCCCGCCCCTAGACTGTCTTCTCAGCAGGTGGCCAACGCTCGAAAGGCGCGCCCAGTGACCATCGGCAAGTCCCCTCGTCGCGACAGCCGCGGACCCTCCGCGCCCAGCGCCGTGCCCGGCCAGAGCGGCAGCGGCGAGTACCCGGCGGACCCGTCCGTGGGCGAAGGCTCCGGCGGGCAGCCGGGCATCGGCGCGCTGCTGGCCTCGGCCCGGCTCGCCGCGGGCCTGACGGTCGACCAGGTCAGCGCCGCCACCCGGGTCCGGGTCCCGATCGTGCACGGCATCGAGGAGGAGGACTTCAGCCGCTGCGGCGGCGACGTCTACGCCCGGGGCCACATCCGCGCCATCGCCCGGGCCGTCGGCGTCGACGGCGACGCGCTCGTGGTCCGCTACGACGCCGCCCACGGCGGCGCGCCCGGCCCCGCGCGCGCCACCCAGCTGCTGGACACCGGCCCGATCAAGGTGACCGACCACCGGCGGCCGAACTGGACCGCCGCCATGATGGTGGCCATCGCCGCCGTGGTCGCGCTGATCGGCTTCAACCTGTTCACGGACGGCTCCGGCGAGGCCGGCGCCGGCTCCGCCAGCGAGCCGCTGCCCAGCAGCGCCGCCGCCCCGGTCACCGCCTCCGCCCAGCCGCCCGCCCCGGCCACCAGCGCGCCGGCCGCGATCGCCGCCGCCCCGGTCGACAAGGTCACCGTGAAGCTGGTCGCCGAGAAGGACAAGAGCTGGGTCACCGCCAAGGACGGCAAGGGCAAGTCGCTCTTCTCCAACAACCTCGACGCCGGCCAGGACCAGACCTTCACCGACCCCGCGAAGATCACCCTGGTGATCGGCAACGCGGGCGCCGTCCACGTGTACGTCAACGGCAAGGACCTCGGTCCGGCCGGGACGGACGGGCAGGTGGTGCATCTCACCTACACCCCCGGTGACCCGCAGGCGGGCTGACCGGGAACCGGCCGCGAGGCCGGACGATCTAGGCATACGGGCTCCGGGGCGAACGGCACCGGGGCCCGCGCGTTAATCTTGGCGTCATGCCTGAACCCCGCACTGTCGCCCTGGTCACGCTCGGATGCGCCCGCAACGAGGTCGACTCCGAGGAACTCGCCGGGCGACTGGAGGCCGACGGGTGGCGGCTGGTCGACGACGCCGCCGACGCCGACGTCGCCGTGGTCAACACCTGCGGGTTCGTCGAAGCCGCCAAGAAGGACTCCGTCGACGCCCTGCTGGAGGCCAACGACCTCAAGGGCCACGGCCGCACCCAGGCCGTGGTCGCGGTCGGCTGCATGGCCGAGCGCTACGGCAAGGAGCTCGCCGACGCCCTGCCGGAGGCCGACGGCGTCCTCGGCTTCGACGACTACACCGACATCTCGGACCGCCTGCAGACCATCCTGTCCGGCGGCCACCACGCCCCGCACCTGCCGCGCGACCGCCGCAAGCTGCTGCCGCTCAGCCCGGTGAAGCGCCAGGAGGCCGCCGCCGAGGTCGCGCTGCCCGGCCACGGCGCCCCCGAGGACCTCCCCGATGGCGTCGCCCCCGCGTCCGGCCCGCGCACCCTGCGCAAGCGCCTGGACGACAACCCGGTCGCCTCGGTCAAGCTGGCCTCCGGCTGCGACCGGCGCTGCTCGTTCTGCGCCATCCCGGCCTTCCGCGGCTCCTTCATCTCGCGCCGCCCGTCCGACGTCCTGAACGAGGCCGTCTGGCTGGCCGGACAGGGCGTCCGCGAGGTCGTCCTGGTCAGCGAGAACAACACCTCGTACGGCAAGGACCTGGGCGACATCCGGCTGCTGGAGACGCTGCTGAGCGAGATCGCGGCGGTCGAGGGCGTCGAGCGGGTCCGGGTCAGCTACCTGCAGCCGGCCGAGATGCGGCCCGGGCTGATCGACGTGATGACCGGGACGCCCGGCGTGGTGCCCTACTTCGACCTGTCCTTCCAGCACTCCGCCCCGGCGGTGCTGCGCCGGATGCGCCGCTTCGGCTCCACCGACCAGTTCCTCGGGCTGCTGAAGACCATCCGGGACAGGGCGCCGCAGGCCGGCGTCCGGTCCAACTTCATCGTGGGCTTCCCCGGCGAGAGCGAGGAGGACTTCGCCGAGCTGGAACGGTTCATCACCCACGCCGGCCTCGACGCGATCGGCGTCTTCGGCTACTCGGACGAGGACGGCACCGAGGCGGCGGGCTTCGACGGCAAGCTGCCCGAGGACGTGGTCGCCGACCGGCTCGCCAAGCTGTCCCGGCTGGCCGAGGAGCTCACCGCGCAGCGCGCCGAGCAGCGGATCGGCGACGAGGTCGAGGTGCTGGTCGAGTCGGTGGAGGACGGCGTGGTCGAGGGCCGGGCCGCGCACCAGGCCCCCGAGACGGACGGCCTGACCACCCTGCTCGGGGCCGAGGACGCGGTCGTCGGCCGGTTCTACCGGGCCAGGGTCACCGGCACCGAGGGCGTCGACCTGGTCGCCGAGGTGCTGGACGCGGAGCAGGCCGGCGCCGGCCGGACGGAGGCGGCCGACGGGGCCGGGTCCCAGGGAGCCGGGGTATGACAAGAAGCGGGCCCGGGGCCCCGACCGCGACCGGCCCCGACCGGTCGGCGGCCGCGCCGCCCCCGCCCCCGGGCATCTGGAACATCGCCAACGTGCTGACGATGGCCCGGCTGCTGCTGGTGCCGGTCTTCGTCGCGCTGCTGTTCGCCGACGGCGGCCACAACCCCAAGTGGCGCGCGGTCGCCTGGGCCGCCTTCGCCATCGCGATGATCACCGACCTGTTCGACGGCGAACTGGCCAGGCGCAAGGGACTGATCACCGACTTCGGCAAGATCGCCGATCCGATCGCCGACAAGGCGATCATGGGCGCGGCGCTGATCGGCCTGTCCGTCCTCGGCGACCTGCCCTGGTGGGTCACCGCCGTGATCCTGGCCCGCGAGCTCGGCATCACCCTGATGCGCTTCTGGGTGATCCGCTACGCCGTCATCCCGGCCAGCCGGGGCGGCAAGCTGAAGACCCTCACCCAGGGCATCGCGGTCGGCATGTACGTGCTGCCGCTGACCGGCTGGCTGGCCACCGCACGGGCCGTGCTGATGGCCGTCGCGGTGCTGCTGACCGTCGGCACCGGGCTGGACTACGTCGGGCAGGCGCTGCGGCTGCGCCGCGAGGGCCGGGCCGCGGAACGGGCCGGCCGGTGAACGAGCGGGCGGCCGAGGCGCACGCCGCCCTGCGGGAGCGCGGCGCGACCCTGGCGGTCGCCGAGTCGCTCACCGGCGGGCTGCTGGCCGCGGAGCTGGTCGCGGTGGCGGGCGCCTCGCAGACCTTCCGCGGCTCCGTGACCGCCTACGCCACCGACCTGAAGGCGTCCGTGCTCGGCGTGGACGAGGGCCTGCTGGCCGTCCACGGCGCCGTGCACCCGGTGGTGGCCCGCCAGATGGCCGACGGCGTACGCCGGCTCCTGCGGGCCGACTACGCCCTCGCCACCACGGGCGTGGCGGGCCCCGACCCGCAGGACGGACAGCCGGTCGGCACCGTGCACCTGGCCGTCTCCGGGCCCTCGGGAACATTGACGGCCTCTGTGAGGTTGTCAGGTGACCGCACGGTCGTCCGGCGGACCGCGGTGACGGCGGCACTGGAACTGCTGCTGGAACACCTAGCGTCCGCGGAGCCGTCCCGCTGAGGTTTGCTGAAATCGCTGAACTGGCCGCCTCGCCGGGGGGATCGTGTTAGATCGGATGGTCCGGCTGGGCAGATACCAGTCAGGGGACGCGCTGCGCGGCCCCGGCCGGACGCCCCGCGAGGGGAACCGGCGGGGTCCTACCGGGGTCCTTGCGGGGAACAGACAGGGGAGGGGGCAGCCTTGCAGCCCAGAGTGAACACGACCATGGTCCCCGCACGCGATGCGGACAAGGCGGTACGGTGGGGGCGTGACATCTCGATTCGCAGTCCGAGGAGGGAGGCACCGATGATCCTGCTCCGTCGCCTGCTGGGCGATGTGCTGCGTCGGCAGCGCCAGCGCCAGGGCCGCACACTCCGCGAGGTGTCGGCAGCTGCCAGGGTTTCGCTCGGCTACCTCTCCGAGGTGGAGCGGGGGCAGAAGGAGGCCTCGTCCGAGCTGCTCTCCGCCATCTGCGACGCGCTCGACGTCCGGATGTCCGAGGTCATGCGCGAGGTCAGCGACGAGCTGTCGCTCGCCGAACTTGCGGCGATGGCCACCCTCTCGGAGGGTGATCTGCTGAGGCCGGTCCTCGAACCGGTGTCGCTGCCGGCTCCCGGGGTCGACCGGGCCGGAACCATGTCGTCCAAGGCTGCCGCCATGGACGTGGTCGCGGCCTGACCCGGTCTCGCCCTCCCCGCGCCCTGCGCGGGGCCGAGCGAAGGAGACCGGAGTGCGGCGTACCTGGTCGGACCGTGGGTTCTCGTACCGCGCGTGGTCGTGGCGTGGGTGGTCGTGCCGTGCCCGGCCGATGTGCGAGGCCGGTGTGAAGGCGTTGCTCCGGTCGGTGGCCGGGCGGCCCGACGGCCTTGGTGCCGCTCTGCTGCTGGCGACCGTCGCGGGGCTGTGGGTGCTGCTCACCGGTGGTGCGGCCGGGCTCGGTGGTGCCGCGCTCGGCATGCTCGCCGGCGGCTGGGGCCTAGGCCTGGTCCCCGTGCACAGCAACCGACTGCTCACCGGGCCGCGGCGCCGCCCGCCCGGCGATGCCCCGGCCGGAGTTGCTCCGGCCGACGCTGCTCCGGCCGATATCGGTCCGGCCGATCCAGCCCTTCTGACGGCCGAGGACGCTTCCCGGCCCTGACCGGGTCCTGCCGGGCCCGCTCCCTCGAACGGCCCTCGGGCCGGGCTAGCGCGGGGCTCGTACCGCGCTCGGGTCGTGCTCGGGCATCCTCGGGCCGGGCTCGGGGCCTGCTCGGGCCGCGTGGCGCCCCGGAGCGGGGCTGGGGTGCGTCCGCGAGGCTCCGCCGGGGTGGTGGAGCCCTCCCCGCCTCCGGCGGTGAGTCGCCGCCCGGGTGGTTCAGCCGCGGAGGCGGTAGCCGCGCGGGGTCGGGTGGAAGCCCGCCTCCTCCAGGAGCCGGCCCAGCGGTGAGGTCAGGGCGCTCTCGCCGTTGGCCCGCTCGACCGTGACGCTGCCCAGCGCACCCCGGCGGACGGCCTCCGCCAGCGCGGCGGTCGCGAGCCCCGCCTCGCCCCAGGCCAGCAGCGACTTTCCGCCGCGCTCCACGTACAGCGACAGCTCCCCGTCGACCAGCACCACCAGGGCGCCCGCCTTGCGGCCCGGCCGGTGCGCGGCCACCGTCTTCGCCGGGCCGGGAGCCGTCGGCGGCTCGGGCCAGGGCAGCGCGGCGCCGTACGCGTTGGCCGGGTCCGCCGCCGCCAGCACCAGGATCTGCGGCGGCTCCGCCGAGGCGGCCGCCGTCCACCCCTCGGAGCCGGCCCGCTCCAGCCGCCCGTTGACCGACCGCAGCCGGTCGGCTGCGCCGTCCATCGCGAACTGGGCGCCGCCCAGGCCCTCCACGAAGTACCCCCGGCGGGCCCGGCCGCGCTCCTCGAACGCCGACAGCACCCGGTACACCCCGGCGAAGCCGCCCGGCACCCGCTCGGCGGCCACCGCGCCCCGGGTGAGCAGGCCGTGGCGGTCCAGCAGGTTCTGGGCCTGTGCGGCGGCCCGGGCGGTCGGCTCGGCGTCGTACGCGGGCAGCAGCGACCAGCGGCCGACGGCGGTCGGCGGGCCCGGGCGCAGCGTGCCCGGCCGGTTCAGGGCCCGTCCGGCGCCGCCGTAGCGGCCGCGCGGGGTGGCCCTGGGCGCCCGGTGGGCCGTCGACCCGGCGGTGCGGCCGGAGCCGAGCAGGGCGCGCAGCGGGGCGAGGGTGTCGTTGGTGACGTAGCCGGCCCAGACCAGGTCCCACAGGGCTTCGGTGAGCTCGCTCTCCGGGGTGTCCGGGGTGCGTTCGGCCAGCTGGCGGAAGAACAGGCCGTAGCCGCCGGCCAGCGCCTCCAGCAGGGTGGTGTGGACGGGCGTCAGCGCCGGCTGGACGGGCTCGGGGCGGATCAGGTGCGCGTCCTCGGGCAGGTGCAGGCCGATCCAGCCGTCCTTGCCCGGCAGGGCGCCGGCGCCGGACCAGCCGATCTCGCCGGCCGCCATCAGCTCGTCGAGCAGGCCGGGGGTGTAGTCGGCCAGCCGGGCCGGCAGGATCAGCTTCTCCACCGCGGAGGCGGGCAGCGCCGTGCCCTGGAGCTGTTCGACCACCCGCAGCAGGCCGTCGGGGCCGCGCAGGCGGTGGCCCGCCAGGTGCTGCCACTGCGGCAGGAACGCCGCCAGCGCCCGCGGCGGGACCGGCTCGACCTCCTGCCGCAGCGCGGCCAGCGACCGGCGGCGCAGCCGGCGCAGCACCTCGGCGTCGCACCACTCGACGGTGGCGGTGTGCCCCTCGACCGGCCGGAACTCGCCCTGGACCAGCCGGCCGGCGGCGGTCAGCCGGTGCAGGGTGCCGGTCACCACGGCGGTGCCGAGCCCGAACCGGGCGGCCGATTCGGCGGCGGTGAACGGGCCGTGGGTGCGCGCGTAGCGGGCCAGCAGGTCGCCGAGCGGGTCCTTGACCGGCTCGGTGAACGCCTCGGGGACGCCGACCGGCAGCGGGGTGCCGAGGGCGTCCCGCAGCCGTCCGGCGTCCTCGATCGCGGCCCAGCGCTGCTCGCCGCCGACCCGGACCTGGATCAATCGGCGGGCGGCCTCCAGCTCCAGCGCCCACAGCGGCTCGGCGCCCCGGGCGGTCAGCTCGGCCTCGCTCAGCGGGCCGAGCAGCCGCAGCGCGTCGGCGACGCCCTCCGCGTCCTTGATCCGGCGCTCGGGGGTGAGCCGCTGGAGCTCGGCCTCCAGCTCGGCCAGGACGGCCGGGTCCAGCAGCTCCCGCAGCTCGGCCTGGCCGAGCAGTTCGGACAGCAGCCGGGAGTCCAGCGACAGGGCGGCGGCGCGGCGCTCGGCCAGCGGGGAGTCGCCCTCGTACAGGAACTGGGCGACGTAGCCGAACAGCAGGGAGCGGGCGAAGGGTGACGGCTCCGGCGTGGTGACCTCGACCAGGCGTACCGCGCGGGACTCCAGATCGCCCATCAGCTCGACCAGGCCCGGCACGTCGAAGACGTCCTGGAGGCACTCGCGGACGGCCTCCAGCACGATCGGGAAGGAGCCGTACTCGCCGGCCACCTCCAGCAGCTGGGAGGCGCGCTGGCGCTGCTGCCACAGCGGGGTGCGGCGGCCGGGGCTGCGGCGCGGGAGCAGCAGGGCGCGGCCGGCGCACTCGCGGAAGCGGGAGGCGAACAGGGCCGAGCCGCCGACCTGGTCGGTGACGATCTGCTCGATCTCGGTGCGGTCGAAGAGAACGGCGTCGGCGCCGACCGGGGCGTCGTCGGCCGGCGCGCGGTCCGTGGCGGGCCGGTCGACGGGGAAGTCGAGCAGGTCGGCGTCGGGCAGGCGGAGCACGATGCCGTCGTCGGCGTGCATCACCTGCGGGTCGAGGCCGTGCTTCTCGCGCAGCCGGGCGCCGATCGCCAGCGCCCAGGGGGCGTGCACCTGGGCGCCGAAGGGGGAGTGGATGACGATCCGCCAGTCGCCGAGCTCGTCCCGGAAGCGCTCGACCACGATGGTGCGGTCGTCCGGCAGGTGGCCGCAGGCGGCGCGCTGCTCGGTGAGGTAGGTGAGCAGGTTGCCCGCCGCCCAGTCGTCGAGGCCGGCGGACCGGAGCCGGGCGGTGGCGGCGGCCGGCTCCAGGCCGCCGAGTTCGCGGACGAAGGCGCCGAGGGCGCGGCCGAGCTCCAGCGGGCGGCCGAGGGTGTCGCCCTTCCAGAACGGCAGCCGCCCCGGGATCCCCGGTGCGGGGGAGACCAGCACCTTGTCGTGGGTGATCTCCTCGATCCGCCAGGAGGTGGTGCCCAGGGTGAACACGTCGCCCACCCGGGACTCGTAGACCATCTCCTCGTCGAGCTCGCCGACCCGGCCGCCGCCCTTCTTGGGGTCGGTGCCGACGATGAAGACGCCGAACAGGCCGCGGTCGGGGATGGTGCCGCCGGAGGTGACGGCGAGCCGCTGGGCGCCGGGCCGGCCGGTGACCGTGCCGGCGACCCGGTCCCAGACCAGGCGGGGCCGTAGCTCGGCGAAGGCGTCGGACGGGTAGCGGCCGGCGAGCATGTCCAGGACGGCGTCGAAGGCGGACTGCGGGAGGGTGGCGAAGGGGGCTGCCCGGCGGACCAGGGTGAGCAGCTCGTCGACGTCCCAGGTGTCCAGGGCGGTGATCGCGACCAGCTGCTGGGCCAGTACGTCGAGCGGGTTGCGGGGGATCCGCAGCGCCTCGATCCGGCCGTCCCGCATCCGCTCGGTGACCACGGCGGACTGGACCAGGTCGCCCCGGTACTTGGGGAAGAACACGCCGGTGGAGACGGCGCCGACCTGGTGGCCGGCCCGGCCGACCCGCTGCAGGCCGGAGGCGACCGAGGGCGGCGACTCGACCTGGACCACCAGCTCGACCGCGCCCATGTCGATGCCCAGCTCCAGGCTGGAGGTGGCGACCACGGCGGGCAGCCGGCCGGCCTTCAGCTCCTCCTCGACCAGGGCGCGCTGCTCCTTGGAGACCGAGCCGTGGTGCGCCCGGGCGAGCACCGGTGGTGCGCCGGCGGCCGCGCCGGAGCCGCCCATCAGCTGGGCGGGGGCGTGCGCGGCGGGCAGGGCGGCGCCGGTGGCGCGCTCGACGGCGATCTCGTTCAGGCGGTTGCACAGGCGTTCGGCGAGGCGGCGGGAGTTGGCGAAGACGATGGTGGAGCGGTGGGCCTGGACCAGGTCGACGATCCGCTCCTCGACGTGCGGCCAGATCGAGGCGCCGCCCTGGCCGGGCGGGGCGCCGGCGCGGGCCGGGTCCTCGGCGGGGGCGGGCAGCTCGTCCAGGTCGGCGACCGGGACCACCACGGAGAGGTCGAACACCTTGGCGGAGGGCGGTTGGACGACCGCCGCGCCGCGCTGCGGGCTGAGGAAGCGGGCCACCTCCTCGACCGGGCGGACGGTGGCCGACAGGCCGATCCGGCGGGCCGGGTGGTCCAGCAGTTCGTCCAGCCGCTCCAGGGTGAGGGCCAGGTGGGCGCCGCGCTTGGTGCCGGCGACGGCGTGCACCTCGTCCAGGATCACCGTGTCGATGCCGCGCAGCGCGTCCCGGGCGGCACTGGTGAGCAGCAGGAACAGCGACTCCGGGGTGGTGATCAGGATGTCCGGCGGGTGGCTGGCGAAGCGGCGCCGGTCCGCGGCCGGGGTGTCGCCGGAGCGGATCGCCACCTCGACCTCCGGCTCGGGCAGGCCGAGCCGGACCGCGGCCTGGCGCAGTCCGGCCAGCGGGCCGCGCAGGTTGCGCTCGACGTCGACCGCGAGGGCCTTGAGCGGCGAGATGTAGAGCACCCGGCAGCGGCGTTTCGGATCGGCCGGGGGCGGGGTGCTGCTGAGCCGGTCGAGGGCGGAGAGGAACGCCGCCAGCGTCTTGCCGGAGCCGGTCGGTGCGACCACCAGGACGTCGGTCTGCCGCTGGATGGCGGCCCAGGCCCGGGTCTGGGCCTCGGTGGGCGCGTCGAAGGCACCGGTGAACCAGGCCCGGGTGGGCGGGGCGAAGCCGGCCAGCGGGTCGGGCGATCCGCCCTGGCCCGGCGATCCGTCCTGCGGGGCCTCGGTGTCGTCGTGGGGCGCCATGCCCCCATGGTGCCTGCCGCCACTGACAGCCGACGCCCGGACGGGCGGTGGGCGGCGGGTCATGGGCGGCAGGTCATGGGCGGGCGGCGGGCGCGCCGGGCGGCGCAGTCCAGGAGGGCGAGTCGGACATTCTGCTCATATGGTGATGATCCAGACGTCCCGCCCGGCCGTCCGACCGCCGCCCGGGCCGGCCCGACGAGCGGAGGCCGCACGATGGAGCAGGTGAGCCCGCCCGGCGGGGACCACGCCCGGCACCGTCGCGGCCCGGCCCGGATCCTGCTGGCCATGCTGCTGACCGCCCTCCTGCTCGGCGGCGCCGTGCCGTACGTCTCGGGATCGGGCCACGGCTACCTCAGCTACCTGGTGCTCGCCGACCGGCAGGACACCGAGGGCGCCGAACTCGCCGCCGAACAGGCCACGGCGGCCGGCGGCCAAGTGGTCCAGGACTACCCGCAGATCGGCGCGGTGCTCGCCTAC
Source organism: Kitasatospora sp. NPDC048540 (assembly GCF_040651175.1). Lineage (NCBI taxonomy): Bacteria > Bacillati > Actinomycetota > Actinomycetes > Kitasatosporales > Streptomycetaceae > Kitasatospora > Kitasatospora sp. NPDC048540. The sequence continues at coordinate 84,351 of NZ_JBEZIR010000009.1, read as the reverse complement.
GCCACCGGCCAGTTCGCCGAACGCCTGCGCGGCCGGCCGGGCATAGCCGCCGTCGGCGCCACCCGGACGGCGGCCGTGCCCGGACCGCCCCGGCCGCTCGACGGCACCAGCGACTTCCGCCCCGCCTCGGACAGCGCCCCGGCGCGGGGGGCGGCCCGGGGCCCGGCCGGCGACTCGACCGACGACTCGACGGCGACCGTTCCTGATCCGGCCGAACAGAGCGACTGGAACCTCGGCATGATCGGCGCCACCGAGGCCCCGGCCCGCTTCGCCACCCTGCTGCGCTCACCCGGACTGGCCCCGGTGGCCGCCCGGACCGCCGGCGCGGCGCCGCTGCCCTCGCCGCAGACGCTGCACGGCGTCCTGGTCGCGGTGCTCGACTCGGGCGTCGACGACACCCACCCCGACCTGCGCGCCGCGGTCGACCCGGAGGCCTCCGCCTCCTGCGCCGACGGCCGGCCCGACGCCCGGTTCGGCGCCTGGCGGCCCGACCCCGGGGTGACCGAGAGCGGGCACGGCACCCACGTGGCCGGCATCGTCGGCGCGGCCCGCGACGGCCACGGCGTGACCGGCGTCGCCCCCGGCGTACGGATCGCCGCGGTTCGGCTGCTCGGGCCGCTCGGCCAGTACTACGCCGAGAACATCGTCTGCGGCATGCTGTGGTCCGCCGACCACGGCGCGAAGGCCGTCAACGACAGCTACTTCGCCGACCCGTGGAAGTACAACTGCCCCGAGGACCCCGACCAGGCGGCGCTGATCGCGGCCGTCGGCCGGGCGGTGGCCTACGCCCAGAAGCAGGGCGCCGTGGTGGTCGCCTCGGCCGGCAACGACGGCCAGGACCTCGGTTCCTCCCGCCCCGACCGGCGCAGCCCCAACGACCGGCTGTCCGGCCCCGGCCAGGACCGGCTGCTCGGCACCGAGTGCATCCGGCTGCCCGGCGAACTCCCCGGCGTCCTGACGGTGAGCGCCGTCGACCGCCGCGGCCTGCCCGCCGGCTACTCCAACTACGGGCGCGGCCGGATCTCGATCGCGGCCCCCGGCGGCGACCCGGACGGCAGCGCCCAGAGCGCGGTCGTCTCCGACTGGCCCGGCGGGCAGTACGCGGCCCTGGCCGGGACCTCGATGTCGGCCGCCCACGTCACCGGCGCGGCCGCCGTCACCGCCGCCGTCCACCCCGAGTGGGGCCCGGCCGAGGTGGCCGACCAGCTGACGGCCGCCGCGGCGGCCGGCTGCGAGCGGGCGGCCGCCGTCTGCGCGGACCCGGCGTACCGGGAGTACTACGGCGCCGGGGTGCTGGTGCTGCCGGACTGACCGGCGAGGAGCGGCCCGCGGGCGAGGACCGGCATGAACGGACCGGCACGGGCCCGGCCCGCGGACCGGGCGGGAAAACGGGGGGCGGGGGCCGGGCCCGGTGGGGCAGGATCGGGCGGTGTCCACGTACCTGATGACCGATCGGCTGGTGCTACGCCCCTTCACCGGTGCCGCCGCCGACGTCGACCTGCTGACGGAGCTGAACTCCGACCCCGCCGTGATGCGGTACCTCACCGGTGGCCGGCCCGTTCCCCGCGAGGTGGTGGAGCGGGAGGTGCTGCCGGGCTACCTCGACACCTACCGGCGGAACCCCTCGTTCGGGCACTGGGCCGCGATCGATCGCGCCGGCGGGGAGTTCCTCGGCTGGTTCGAGTTCCGGCTGGACCCGGCGCCGGGCCCGGACGGGCGCCAGGAAGGCGGCCGGGACCAGGGCCGGGACGTCGAACTCGGGTACCGCCTGCGGCAGGCCGCGTGGGGGCGGGGGTACGCGACCGAGGGTTCGCTGGCGCTGATCCGGCACGGATTCACCGCACTCGGCGTGGCGCGCGTCCACGCCGTCACCATGGCCGTCAACCGGGGTTCGCGCCGGGTCATGGAGAAGGCCGGTCTGCGGCTGGTGCGGACCTTCCACGAGGACTGGGACGAGCCCGTCGAGGGAGCCGAGCACGGCGAGGTCGAGTACGCGCTGGAGCGCGCCGACTGGCGGCCCTGACCGGCCGGTGGCCCGGTTTGGGATACTGGGGCCATGAGGCTGACGGAGTTCTGGCGACGGATGCACGAGCACTTCGGCGAGGCCTACGCCGAGTCGTTCGCGCAGGACCACCTGATGAGCGAACTCGGCGGACGGACCGTCCGGCAGGCGCTGGCGGACGGCTGGGAGGCCAAGGACGTCTGGAAGGTCGTCTGCCGGACCCAGGGGGTGTCGGCGCTGCTGCGCTGACGGCCACTGCCGGGCGTATGGCCCGCGGGTGGGTGTACAGCTCCGGCCGACGCACCCGGGGTGAGCGATCCGTCCGGTTTCTCCCGGTTGATGGGTGAGACTGGCCCGGTGGTGAGCAGCTCGGAGACCCAGCAGACCCAGCAGACCCAGCAGGCCGCGGATCCCGCCCCCGCGCGCCGGTCCCCGGTGCCCCGGACGTCCGACGGCCGCACCCGGCTGACCGGCGGGGCGATGCCCAGGTGGCTGCCCCGGGCGCTGGTGCTGGCGCTGGTGCTGGCCGGGCTGTTCAAACTGGCCGACTGGGCGTTCCACCAGCTGATCGACCTGTTCGTGATGCTGCTGGTGTCCTTCTTCCTGTCGCTCGCGATGGAACCCGCGGTGGACCGGATGGCGGCCCGCGGGGTGCGGCGGGGGCTCGGGACCTTCCTGGTCTTCATCGGCCTGGCGGTCGCCGTGGCGGGTTTCCTGGCCGCACTCGGCACCCTGCTGGTGGACCAGGTCACCCAGGTCGCGGGCCGGCTGCCGCACCTGCTCGACGATCTGATCGAGTGGATCAACCGGACCTTCCACCAGAACCTGTCGCTGGACCAGCTCCAGCACCAGGTGCTGCAGGACTCAGGCACCATCGAGAAGTACGCCCAGCAGGCCGCCGACAACGCCTGGGGCGTCTCCAGCACCGTGATCGGCGGGCTGTTCCAGGCCTTCACGGTCGGGCTGTTCACCTTCTACTTCACCGCCGACGGCCCCCGGGTACGCCGCACGGTCTGTTCGCTGCTGCCGCCCGACAAGCAGGGCGAGGTGCTCCGGGCCTGGGAGATCGCGCTCGCGAAGACCGGCGGCTACCTGTACTCCAGGGCGCTGCTGGCGCTGGTGTCGACCGTCGCGCACTGGATCATGTTCCAGATCCTGGGTCTGCCGTACGCGGTGGCGCTGGGCGTCTGGGTCGGCGTGATGTCGCAGTTCGTGCCGACCATCGGCACCTACATCGCGGGCGCGCTGCCGGTGCTGGTGGCGCTGACCGTGCAGCCGTCGGACGCGCTCTGGGTGCTGGCCTTCGTGATCGTCTACCAGCAGGTCGAGAACTACCTGCTGCACCCCAGGATCACCGCGCGGACGGTGGACGTGCACCCCGCCGTCGCGTTCGGCTCGGTGATCGCGGGCGCGGCGCTGCTGGGCGCGGTCGGCGCACTGATCGCCATCCCGGCCGCCGCGACCCTGCAGGGCTTCGTCGGCACCTACGTGCGGAGGTACGAGGTGACCACCGATCCGCGGATCGACCGGGGAACGGCGTGGCGGGAGCGCCGTCGGCTGGCCGCCCGGCGGCTGCGGCGGATGGTCGGGGCCCCGGACACGGAGGAGCCGGCGGGCGGGGGCGACCTCGGGTCGCAGGGTGAATCCGCAGGTCAGGGGGTGGGCGGCGGGGAGAGGTAGGGCGGAACGCGGCAATCGAACAGGTGTTCCCTATACTCGGGCATGACGAGTTTTCCACAGGCGGAGCCCGATCGGGGCCGATTGTCAGTGGGACGCGCTAGCGTCGAGGACGATGAAGCGCACAGCACAGAACCCGAGGGTGGAAGCCATGGCAGCAACGGACCGCGAGAAGGCTCTTGAAACCGCGCTCGCCCAGATCGAGCGGCAGTTCGGCAAGGGCTCGGTGATGCGCCTCGGCGACCAGGCCCGCACGCCGATCGACGTGATCCCGACCGGATCCACGGCGCTGGACGTCGCGCTCGGGGTCGGCGGCATCCCGCGCGGCCGGGTGGTCGAGATCTACGGCCCGGAGTCCTCCGGCAAGACCACCCTGACCCTGCACCTGGCCGCCAACGCCCAGCGGCTCGGCGGCACCGTCGCGTTCGTCGACGCCGAGCACGCGCTCGACCCGGAGTACGCGCGCAAGCTCGGGGTCGACACCGACGCCCTGCTGGTCAGCCAGCCGGACACCGGCGAGCAGGCGCTGGAGATCACCGACATGCTGATCCGCTCCGGCGCGATCGACCTGGTGATCATCGACTCGGTCGCGGCGCTCGTGCCGCGGGCCGAGATCGAGGGCGAGATGGGTGACTCGCACGTCGGTCTGCAGGCCCGGCTGATGAGCCAGGCGCTGCGCAAGATCGCCGGTGCGCTCAACCAGTCGAACACCACGGCCGTCTTCATCAACCAGCTCCGCGAGAAGATCGGCGTGATGTTCGGCTCGCCCGAGACCACGACCGGTGGCCGCGCGCTGAAGTTCTACGCCTCGGTCCGCCTGGACATCCGCCGGATCGAGACGCTGAAGGACGGCACCGAGGCGGTCGGTAACCGCACCCGCGTCAAGGTGGTCAAGAACAAGGTCGCCTCGCCGTTCAAGCAGGCCGAGTTCGACATCCTCTACGGCGTCGGCATCAGCCGCGAGGGCGGCCTGATCGACATGGGCGTGGAGCACGGCTTCATCCGCAAGTCCGGCGCCTGGTACACCTACGAGGGCGACCAGCTGGGCCAGGGCAAGGAGAACGCCCGCAACTTCCTGCGGGACAACCCGCAGCTCGCCGACGAGATCGAGGCCAAGATCAAGGGCAAGCTGGGCATCGGTCCGAAGACCGAGACCCCCGCCGACGCCGAGGGCGGTGCGCCGGCGGCTGCCGAGGCCGCCGCCCCCGCCGCCGCGCCGGCCAAGGCCGCGGCGAAGAAGACGGCGGCGGCCAAGGCCTGAACCGTTGACGTACCACCCCGAGGACCAGTCACCGGGCCGCTCCGAGGAGCCCGGTGACTGGGGACCGCCCGACTGGTTCGCCGCCGTCGCGGAGCCCGCACCCCCGGCGGAGCCCCGATCCGCGGCCCGGTCAGGGGACCGGCCTTCAACGGGCGGCGAGGCCGTGCCGGAGCTGGATCTGTCGGAGCTGGTGTCCGCCTCGCAGCTGCCGGGCGGGCGCCGGCGTCGGCGCAGCGCCCTCCAGGAGGAGTCGGCCGACGGGTCGCCGGACGGGTCGGCGGGCGTGCGGGCCACGGCGCGAGGCCGGGCACGGGCCGGCACGTCCGCGGACGCGGACGGGCCCGATGCCGACGGCAGCCCGGCGGGGCGCCGTGGCCGGTCGGGGCGTCCGGGAGGCGGGTCCGGCCGGCGCGAGCGGGACCACCACGACGAGCGGGACGAGCATGAGGACCGGCGCGAGCGGGGCCGGCCAGCGGGGGCGCCCGATGCCGAGTCGGCCGACCCGGAGACCCGGGCGCGGGACATCTGCCTGCGGCTGCTGACCGGGGCGGCGAAGACCCGCAAGCAGCTCGGGGACGCGCTGCGCCGCAAGGAGATCCCCGAGGAGATCGCCGAGCAGGTGCTCGACCGCTTCGAGGAGGTCGGGCTGATCGACGACGGCGCGTTCGCGAACGCCTGGGTCGAGTCCCGGCAGGACCGCCGCGGCCGGCGCGCGCTGGCCCAGGAACTCCGTACCAAGGGGGTGGCCGGGGAACTGGTCGAGCAGGCGGTCGCCCAGGTGGAGGCCGAGGACGAGACCGACTCCGCCCGGGCACTGGTCGACCGCAAGCTGCGGGCCACCCGGGGACTGGACCGGCAGGCCAGGATCCGTCGCCTGGTCGCGATGCTCGCGCGGCGGGGTTACCCGGAGGGGCTGGCGTTCCGAGTCGTGCTGGCGGCGCTGGCCGACGAGGGCGGGGCCGGTGGTGCAGGCCGGGCCGGTGAGGACGACGACAGCGGTGACGACTCCGGGGCATGGTGACGTCACCTCAGATCACCGAAGTCAACTCTCGATCGCATCTTGACCGTTTCGTAACCTGCGCCTAGCCTCGCAAGCAGTGAGGGATCACTCCGACCATCCCGTCGGTGCGCCGGGCCGTGCCATCGGCCGGAGTCGGTTCCGTACAGTCGTCCGCCCCGTGCGGTCCCCGGTCGACTCCCTCACCGCCGCCACGGCAGAGTGTGCGCAGGGACGGGGGAGTGACTCGGATGACGATCGCGACTGATGCCGGTTCGGGGCCCGTCATGCTGGTGACCGGCCTGGTGCTCGCGGCGGCGCTCTGCCTGGTCCTGGCGGCCGGCTGGCTGATGCTGCGCCAGCGCCGCGCGGAGCTGGACCGGCGCGAGGAGCGGCTGGCCGCCGAGCTGCGGCGCCTGCACCAGCAGGAGGACGAGCTCGCTGCGCGCTCGGCCGAACTGGTCGTCGCCCAGGCCGAGCTGCGGGAACTCGACACCGGCCACCGGCAGGCGCTCGAGCGGATAGCCGGGCTGACGGCGCGCCAGGCCAAGGCGGAACTGGTCCACGAGGTCGAGGACGAGGCCAGGCACGAGGCCGCGGTGACCGTCCGGGAGCTGGAGCGGCAGGCCAGGGCGGAAGGCGAACTGCGGGCCCGGGAGATCATCGCGACCTCCGTCCAGCGGCTGGCCGTGGAGCAGACCGCCGAGTCGGTGACCACGGTCTTCCGGCTGCCGAACGAGGACATGAAGGGCCGGATCATCGGCCGTGAAGGGCGCAACATCCGCGCCTTCGAGACGGTCACCGGCGTCAACCTGCTGGTCGACGACACCCCGGGCGTGGTCCAGCTCTCCTGCTTCGACCCGGTCCGGCGGGAGGCCGCGCGGCTGACCCTGGAGACACTGGTCGGCGACGGCCGCATCCAGCCCGCCCGGATCGAGGAGGTCCACGAGCGCAGCCGGACCGAGATCGAGCGGCTGTGCGTGCGGGCCGGTGAGGACGCGCTGCTGGCCGTCCGGATCGGCGAGATGGCCCCGGAACTGGTCCGGGCGCTCGGCACGCTGCACTACCGGACCTCCTACGGGCAGAACGTCCTCGGGCACCTGGTCGAGTCCGCCCACCTGGCCGGGACGATGGCCGCCGAACTGGGGGTGCACGAGGGCCTGGTACGGCGCGCGGCGCTGCTGCACGACGTCGGGAAGGCGCTCAGCCACGAGGTGGTGGGCAGCCACGCGGCGGTCGGTGCGGAGTTCGCGCGACGGCACGGGGAACCGCCGGAGGTGGTACACGCCATCGAAGCGCACCACGGCGAGGTCGACCCCGCAACGGTCGAGGCGGTGCTGGTGCAGGCGGCCGACGCCTGCTCGGGCGGGCGGCCCGGGGCGCGGCGCGAGTCGGTGGAGACGTACGTGCGGCGGCTGGAGCGGCTGGAGGAGATCGCCCGCGGCCACGACGGGGTGTCGAAGGTGTTCGCGATGCAGGCGGGGCGCGAGGTGCGGGTGATGGTCCAGCCGGAGGTGGTGGACGACCTGCGCGCGCAGGTGATCGCCCGCGAGGTGGCCCGGCAGGTCCGGGAGGAGCTGACGTACCCGGGGCAGATCAGGATCACGGTGGTGCGGGAGAGCCGGGCGACGGAGTTCGCCCGGTGAACACGCCCTAGCTCCCCGCGCCCGCCAGCGCCCCCGGGCCGCCCCGCGCGTTGTCGGCCAGGGCCAGCAGCGCGTCGGCCCGGCACCCCTGGGTGGCGCCGACCAGGTGCCCGTCGGGCCGGATCAGCAGCACGGTGTGCGGGTCGGCGCCCGGGTACTGCTCGGTGACCAGCACCTCGGCCGGTACCGGCAGCGCCGTCGCGACCTCCGCCAGCCGCGGCATCAGCCCCGCGCCCAGCCAGTGCCGGGACGCCCAGACCGCCGTCCCGGGCGCCACCAGCAGCAGCAGGAAGCCGCCGCCGAGCCGCGAGCGGAGCTGGTCGGGGGTACCTTCCATGGTCACCACCGGCAGGTCCGGCACCAGCACCCCGGGCGCGGTGGCGGGCAGGCTCTCGGTGAGCGAGGTGCCCCGCCCGGGCCCCCGCTGCACCGGTACCCGCCCGGGTACGCCGGAGGGCGCGGCCGGGTACGCGGGCGCGCCGCCGAACCGTCCGGTGCCGAGCTGACCGTCCGCCAGCAGCGGCGCGTGCTTGCGGAAGGACCCGGTGAGCAGCGAGCGGCGGGTCTGCTGCCAGCCGCGCAGCGGTCGCAGCAGCGGCATCGTCTGGTCGACCGCGCGCAGCCGCGCGCCGACCGCGCCGCGGCGCTCGGTCTCGTACCCGTCCAGCAGGGAGCCGCCGGGCTGCGGCCCGCCGGAGTGCAGGTGCCAGGCCAGGGCGAGCCGCCAGGCGAGGTTGTCGGCGTCGCGCAGTCCGTCGGTCAGGTTCTGCATGCCGAGGGCGCCGTGCAGGTGGGCGGCGTCGCCGGCCAGGAAGCAGCGGCCGGAGCGGAACCGGGCGGCCAGCCGCTGCTGTGCGGTGTGGTCGGCGGCGGCGAGCAGCTCGTAGCGGGGCAGTTCGCCGCACCAGCCGGTGAGGGTGGCCTTGACCCGGGCGAGCAGGGTGTCGCCGGTGACGATGCCGGGCCAGGTGGCGTGCGGGTCGACGGGTTCGCTGGGCTGCGGGCGGCCCGGGGGCAGCCGCCAGTCCAGGCGCCACAGGCCGTCCGGCAGCGGGCGGGCGCAGGCCTCGCGGTCGCCGCGCCACGGGGGTTCGCGGTGCAGCCGGGCCTCGCCGGCGAACGGCAGGTCGACCCGGACGGTCGCCACCGCGTGCCGGTCGACGGCCGGCCGCCCCGGAAAGCGGATCTTGAGCAGCCGGCGGACGGTGGAGCGTGCGCCGTCGCACCCGACCAGGTGGCTGCCGCGCCACCAGGTGCGGGTGCCGTCCTGGGTGTGCTCGGTGCGGACGCCGACACCGTCCCGGTCCTGCTCCAGCTCGGCCACCCGGCTGTGCGGTACCAGCTGGATCAGCGGGGTCGCGGTGACGGCGTCCCGCAGACCGCGCTGCAGGCGGTGCTGGGCCAGGTGCAGCACCGGGGAGTCGGCCAGGGGCAGCCGCAGCACCTCGGAGCGGCGGCGCCAGATGGTGAACGCCTCCCAGCGGGCGGCGTCCGACTCGGCCCGGGAGTAGCCGATCCGTCCGAGGAAGGCGGTGGTCTCGCCGCCGAGCACCACGGTGCGCGGGCTCTCCGGGCACAGCCCGGCGCCCTCGTCCAGCACGATCGAGGGCACCTCGTTGCGGGCCAGGGCGAGGGCCAGGGCCAGGCCGACCGGCCCGGCCCCGACCACGATCACCGGGTCCACGTCGAAACCTCCGCGCGGCGGGCGCGACGGGGCCCGGCTTCAGTGCTCAGGGCTGGGGAGGCTCCGGGTGGTGTCACGAAGAGCAATGCAACAGATCACCTGGGTGTCCGTCAAGCAGCGGCAGGTGTGCGCCGGTTCGTGCCGCGACGGCCGCGCGCCTCGATCCACTTGGCCAGCGCGGTGAGCGCCAGGCACATCGCGATGTAGATCGGGCCGATCACCAGGACCACCGGGATGTACGGGTAGCCGTCCGGGGTGGAGGTGTTGCTGGCGATCAGCTTGCCGGCGTAGAGCAGCTCGCTGTAGGTGATCACGTAGCCGAGCGAGGTGTCCTTGAGGGTGACCACCAGCTGGCCGATGATGGCCGGCAGCATCGACCGGACGGCCTGCGGCACCAGGATGGTCATCATCACCGAGGTCTTGCGCAGGCCCAGCGCGTAGGCGGCCTCGGCCTGCCCGCGCGGGACGGCGTTCACGCCGGAGCGGATGATCTCCGCCTGGACGGCCCCGTTGTAGAGGCTGAGGCCGACCACCAGGGCCCAGAACGGATCGGCGCTGAACACCGCCCGGTACAGCGCGAAGATCATGATGAGCAGCGGCATCGCCCGGAAGAACTGGACGACCGCGGTGGCCACGGCCCGCACCGGCCGGTGGTCGGAGAGCCGGCCGGCCGCCAGCAGCGCGCCGAGGACCAGCGAGAACAGCGCGGACAGGCCGAAGACCTTCAGGGTCTCCAGCATGCCGTCGACGATCCGCTGCTGGACCCTGGCGTACTCGAACGGCGACCACATCGCGGCCGAGAACTGGCCGGCGTCGGCCAGGCTGGAGTAGGCGAACCAGAGCAGCGCGGCGATCCCGACGACCGAGAGCACCCCGAAGACGCGGTAGCGCAGCCGGGCCCGCGGGCCGGGCGCGTCGTACAGGACGGAGGCGGAACCGGCGCTCATCGGGCCACCGCCATCCGCTTCTCGGCGAAGCTGAACAGCTGCTGGACGGAGAAGCTGATGCACAGGTACGCCAGCGCCACCCAGAAGAAGATCCCGAAGATGGCGTACCCCTTGTCGGTCATCGTCTGTTGCCAGTTGTAGAGCTCGGCGACGCTGAACGCGCCGGCCACCGCGGAGTTCCTCGGCAGGGCGATGAAGATCGAGCTCATCGGGGACATCACCGAGCGGACGGCCTGCGGCAGGATCACCAGGCCGAGCGTCTGGCCGAAGCCCATGCCCAGGCTGCGGGCGGCCTCGGCCTGGCCGAGCGGCACGGTGTTGATGCCGGCCCGCAGCACCTCGCAGACGAAGCTGCCGGTGTACGCGCTGAGCGCGATCACCGCGAAGGTGAAGGAGTCGAGGTGCACGTCCAGCCGCGGGAGCCCGAAGGTGACCGCGAAGAACAGCAGGGTCAGCGGGGTGTTGCGGAAGATGTTGACCCAGACGGTGCCGAACACCCGCAGGGCCGGCACCGGGGACACCCGGAAGGCCGCCAGGACTATGCCGAGCAGCAGGGCGAGCACCGCGCTGACCGCGCTGAGCTCGACCGTGCGCAGGAAGCCGTCGCGGAACAGCGCGAGGTTCCCGTCCTCGAACAGAACACCCATACCGGCGGCCCTCCTCTCATTGGTGGTTACGTGGTGGCGCGTGGCGGGCGGGCGAGCCCGTGAAGGTCCGTGAGGACCCGGCCCGTGAAAGACCCGGCTCCCCGCCCCGGCGCCGGCCGGCACCGGGACGGGGAGCCGGGGTGGGATCAGTACCGCTCGAGCGCGGGGACGGCCGGGGCGGCCGAGCCGGAGAGGCCGAGGGTGGCGTCGTAGGCCTTCTTCCAGTCGCCGTTGTCCTCGTGGGCCTTCAGGGCGTCGCTGATCGCGTCGCGCAGCGCCTTGTCGTCCTTGCCGAGGCCGACGCCGTAGTTCTCGGTCGAGAAGGTCTTGCCGACCACCTTGAGCTTGCCGGCGTTCTTCGCGGCGTAGCCCTTGAGGATCGAGTCGTCGGTGGTGACCGCGTCGACCTCGTCGGTGAGGAGCTTGTCCACGCACTGCGAGTACGAGTCGTACTGGGTGACCTTGGCGCCGTACTTCTTGATCTGGTCGACCGAGGTGGAGCCGGTCACTGTGCAGACGTTCTTGTCCTTGGTGCTCTCCGGGCCGGTGATGGAGGTGTTGTCCTTCTGCACCAGCAGGTCCTGGCCGGCGATGTAGTACGGGCCGGCGAAGGAGACGCTCGCCTTGCGCTTGTCGTTGATGCTGTAGGTGCCGACGTAGAAGTCGACCTGGCCACCGGAGATCGCGGTCTCGCGGTTGGCGGAGGCCACCGTCTGCCAGGTGATCTGGTTCTCGGCGAAGCCCAGGTCGGCGGCGATCATCTTGGCGATCTCGATGTCGAAACCGCTGCGGGTGCCGGTCTGGACGTCCTCGAAGCCGAGGAACGGCTGGTCGGACTTGGCGCCGATGGTGATCTTGCCGGCCTTCTTGGCCTTGGTCCACGCGGGCGAGGCGTCCAGCTTGACGTCGGACTTCACGGTGTACGTCGGCAGCTGCGGCTTGGCGCTGCCGGCCGCGTCGTCGTTCGGCGAGCCCTCCTTGCCGCAGGCGGCGACGGCCGTCAGGGTCAGCACGGACAGGGCGACGGCGATGGTGCGACGGGTCCTCATGAGGGTTCGTACTCCTGGGATCTGGCCACGGGTCAACCGGGCACTGGGGTCGGGAGAGTTCCGCTGGGCGCGGCGGTCCCCCTTCGGTCCGCCGTGCCGGGTCGGCACTGACGCTAGATCACGTGGCCCACTCAGTGGTGCAGGATCTTCGACAGGAAGTCCTTGGCCCGGTCGGTGCGGGGGGCGGTGAAGAACGCCTCCGGGGTGTTCTCCTCCACGATGCGGCCGTCCGCCATGAACAGGACCCGGTTGGCGGCGGAGCGGGCGAAGCCCATCTCGTGGGTCACCACGACCATCGTCATGCCCTCGGCGGCGAGCGAACGCATCACCTCCAGCACCTCGTTGACCATCTCCGGGTCGAGGGCCGAGGTGGGCTCGTCGAAGAGCATCACCTTGGGCTTCATGGCCAGTGCGCGGGCGATCGCCACCCGCTGCTGCTGGCCGCCGGACAGCTGCGCGGGGTACTTGTCCGCCTGCGCGCCGACCCCGACCCGCTCCAGCAGCTCGCGGGCGGTCGCCTCGGCCTCGGGGCGCTTGACCTTGCGGACCTTGACCTGGCCGAGGACCACGTTCTCCAGCACGGTCTTGTGCGCGAACAGGTTGAAGCTCTGGAACACCATGCCGACCTCGGCCCGGAGTTCGGCGAGCGCCTTGCCCTCGGCGGGCAGCGGACGGCCGTCGATCAGCACGGTGCCCGCGTCGATGGTCTCCAGCCGGTTGATGGTCCGGCACAGCGTCGACTTGCCGGAGCCCGAAGGGCCGATCAGCACCACGACCTCGCCGCGGGCGATCTCCAAGTTGATGTCCTGGAGCACGTGCAACGCGCCGAAGTGCTTGTCGACGCCGCTCAGCACCACCAGGGGAGCCGGCCCGGTGACGGAGTCGGTGACAGTCTTCTCGGTCATCGCGCCTTGCTCCCTCGTGTCCGGTCCCAGGGGTGAACTCCCTTGGGCTGCGCCGCCGGTGCCGGGACGGTGGTCCCGGTACGGCCGGTCGGCGCTTGGTACCGGGGGCCGGAGCCGGCGGAGCCCGCGGCCCCCGGTGGGGCGACCTTAGGAAAGCCGACGATGCCATGTCAGCCGATCTGAGCGGAACTTGAGCATCACGATCCGGCCACACCCACCGTCACGGCGGATCCGCGGCCGGCCGGCGGGGAACGGGACGGACGGATCGGCCGGGTGCGCGGGCGGCCGGCCCGCCGCCGGACGGGTACCCGCGGCCCGCCGTCCGCCGTGCCGTCCGCGTGCCGTCCGCGTGCCGTCCGCCGTGCCCTCCGCCGTGCCGTCCGCCGGCCCGGCGGGACGGTCGCGGGGGACCGCTCCCGCCCCGGTGGATCACCGCCGGAACGGGGGCGTGGCCGAGACCACCGTGACAATGGTGGACCGGGGCCGGAGAATACTGCGATCCGGTCGGTGAAGGCCGGGCCGCGGTCCCGCGGCAGCCACCCGCGGGCTACCGGCCGGTCACCCCGGCGGACAGCCCCCGTCGGACAGCTCCCGCCGGGACGCGGGCAAGGAACGAGTGAGAGGAGTGCGATGCGCCTGCTTCTGGTCGAGGACGACGACCGGGTCGCCGCCGCGCTGAGCGCCGTCCTGGGCCGGCACGGCTTCCAGGTCCGGCACGCCCGCAGCGGGCACGAGGCGCTGGACGCCCTCGTCCCCGACGGCCAGGACCCCTACCGGGTGGTCCTGCTCGACCTCGGCCTGCCCGACCGGGACGGCTTCGAGGTGTGCAGCCGGATCCGGGCCGCCAGCAGCGTTCCGGTGATCATGGTGACCGCCCGGGCCGACATCCGCTCCCGCATCCACGGCCTCAACCTGGGCGCCGACGACTACGTCACCAAGCCGTACGACATGGGCGAGCTGCTGGCCCGGATCCACGCCGTGGCCCGCCGCGGGGTGGCCGCCGCGTCCGCACCGGCGGACGGGACGCAGGAGGCGGCCCCGCGCGGGCCGCTGGAGGCCCGCGGGGTGGTGATCGACCGCGAGCGCCGCCGGGTCAGCGTGCAGAGCCGGGACGTGCCGCTGACCCGCAAGGAGTTCGACCTGCTCGCGCTGCTCGCCCAGAGCCCGGGCGTGGTCTACCGGCGCGAGCAGATCTTCAGCGAGGTCTGGCGCAGCGGCTGGGAGGGCAACGGCCGCACCCTGGAGGTGCACATCGGTTCGCTGCGCACCAAGCTCGGCCTGCCCGGCCTGGTGGAGGCCGTCCGCGGGGTCGGCTACCGGCTGATCCCCGAGCAGCCGGCCGACGGCCCCGCCGAGGCCGGACCGACTGTCGACGCGGACACCGACACCGACGCCGGCACCGCCGGGCGCGGCGAAGCGGAGCGCTGACCACCACGTGCGCACCCGCCTGCTCAGCATCCTGCTCACCCTGATGGCGGCCGTCCTGGCCGCCCTCGGGGTGCCGCTGGGCTACCTGTCGGCGGCCTCCGAGCAGAGCGAGGTGGTGGTCGACCGGATCGACGACGCGGCCCGTTTCGCCCAGGACCTCCCCACCCCTGGCCGGTCCAGCGGCATCAACACCGCGATCAAGGGTGACTACCAGCCGGTGGCGGGCGACACCGGCCGGCTCAGCGCGCTGAACGGCGAGGTCACCCGGTACCACGAGCTGTACGGCATCAGGATCGGCATCTTCTACCGCGACGGCGACGCCGTCGCGGTCGCCCCGCACGGCTGGCAGGCCACCACCGGTCCCGGCGCCGAGGCCTTCCAGGAGGCGCTGGACGGGCGGCGCAGCCACAACCCGCGCCAGGTCTGGCCGTGGAACTCGGACGACACCCTCACCGTGGCACTGCCGGTGGTCCGCGACGGCGACGTGGTCGCCGTGGTGATCACCGAATCGCCCACCGGGCCGCTGCGCGCCAGGGTGCTGCAGAAGTGGATGGTGATCGCCGGCGGGGAGGTGCTCGCCATGATCGTGGCCATCCTGTTCGCGGTGCTGCTCACCGGCTGGGTGCTGCGCCCGGTCCGCACCCTCGACCGGGCCACCCACGACATCGCGACCGGCCGGATGAACGCCCGGGTCGCGCCCAGCGGAGGACCGCCGGAGCTGCGCCGGCTGGCCCGCTCGTTCAACGAGATGGCCGACCACGTGGTGCTGGCCATGGACCAGCAGCGGGCCTTCGTCGCGGACGCCTCGCACCAGCTGCGCAACCCGCTGGCCGCGCTGCTGCTGCGGGTCGAGCTGCTCGGCCTGGAGCTGCCGGAGGGACACGACGCGGAACTCGGCGCGGTCCGCGAGGAGGGCACCCGGCTGGCCCGGGTGCTGGACGACCTGCTGGGCCTGGCCACCGCCGAGCACGCCAGGCCCGAACCCGAGCCGGTCGACCTGACCCGGCTGGTGATGGCCCGGGTCGACGCCTGGCGCCCGACCGCCGAGCAGCGCGGTCTGAGCCTGGAGCGGCGCTCCCCGGCGCTCGCCCACGGCCTGGCCGATCCGATCGGCTTCGGCAGCGCGCTGGACGCCGTGCTGGACAACGCGCTCAAGTTCGCGCCCGCCGGCTCGGCGGTCACGGTCGCCGTCGAACTGCACAAACGCGAGGTGGTGGTGAGCGTCACCGACCACGGGCCCGGCCTCACCGAGGAGGAGCTGGCCAGGATCGGTGACCGCTTCTGGCGCAGTTCCCGGCACCAGAACGTGGACGGCTCCGGCCTCGGCCTGTCCATCGCCCGCACCCTGCTGCTGGCCGGCGGCGGTTCGCTGGACTTCGCACCGGCCGAGCCGACCGGGCTGACGGTCGCCCTCACCGTCCCCAGGCAGCGTCCGGGCCGCTGAGACGCCCGCCGAGGCCTTCGTCGAGCCTTTCGGGTGGCGCGTCGGGCGTCAGGGTTTGACCGAGGTGTAGTAGCGGCGGGCGCCCTCGTGCAGCGGCAGCGGGTCGGTGTAGACCGCGGTCCGCAGGTCCACCAGCTGCGCCGCGTGCACCTGGGCGCCGATGGTGTCGCGGCTGTCGATCACCGCTCTGGTCACCCCCTGGACCAGGGCCGGGTCCACGTCGTCCCTGGTCACCAGCAGGTTGGGCACGGCGACGGTGGGCACCGGGGTGTCGGCCGGCCGGATGCCCGGGTAGGTGTTGGCGGGGATGGTGGCCGCCCGGTAGGCGGCGGCCCCGCCGCCCTCCTGGCGCTGCAGCGGCTCGGCCAGCTCGGCCAGCGGCACGATCCGGATCGGGAAGCGGCCGGCCAGGTCGGTCAGCGCCGCGGTGGGCAGTCCGCCGGACCAGAAGAACGCGTCCAGCTGGCCGCCCCTGAGCTGGTCGGCGGCGTCGCCCACGCCGAGGCCGAGCGGCACGATGTCGTGGTCCGGGTCCAGCCCGGCCGCGCCCAGCAGCCGCCGGGTGACCAGGTTCACCCCGGACTTGCCCTGGCCGACCCCGACCCGCAGCCCGCGCAGGTCGGCGACGTGCTCCACCTTGGACCCGGCCGGGACCACCAGCTGGAGGTAGTCGTCGTACAGCCGGGCGATGGCCCGCAGCTTGGGCTTGCCGGGCTTGTCGAAGGAGGTCACCGCGTCCGCGGTGGCGATGGCGAAGTCGTCCCGGCCGGCCACCACCCGCTCCAGGTTGTCGACCGAGCCCTGCGAGTTGTCCAGCCGCAGGTGCAGGCCGGGGACGCTCTCCCCGACGTACCGGCGCAGCAGCTGCCCGTACAGGTCGTAGACCCCGCGCGGGACCCCGGTGGCGAAGCCCGCCTCCCGCTGCGGCCGGCCGCCCGAGCCGGCGCCGGAGACCCGCCAGCCGGTCAGCACCGCGGCCACCACCAGCAGCAACGCCACCACCACCGGCACCGGGCGGCTGCGGAGGGCGGCGCGCACGGCGGCGCCCGGTCGGGCGGGGAGCGGAGTGTCGGCCATGCAGGGATACTGCCAGGCCCGGCGGCCGGACGGGAGGCCCGGCCGGTGCCCTTACCCTTGCAGTTGTGGGTATGGAGGAGAGCTTGCGAACTTACAAGGTCGTCACGTACGGCTGCCAGATGAACGTCCACGACTCCGAGCGGCTGTCCGGGCTGCTGGAGGAGGCGGGGTACGCCAAGGCCGACCAGGACGGCGATCCCGACCTGGTGGTCTTCAACACCTGTGCCGTCCGCGAGAACGCCGACAACAAGCTGTACGGCAACCTCGGCCGGCTCGCTCCCGCCAAGCAGAGCCACCGGGGCATGCAGATCGCCGTCGGCGGCTGCCTGGCCCAGAAGGACCGCGACACCATCGTGCGCAAGGCGCCGTGGGTCGACGTGGTCTTCGGCACCCACAACATCGGCCACCTGCCGGCCCTGCTGGAGCGGGCCAGGATCGAGCAGCAGGCCCAGGTGGAGATCCTGGAGTCGCTGGAGACCTTCCCCTCCACGCTGCCCACCCGCCGCGAGTCCGCGTACGCGGCCTGGGTGGCGATCTCGGTCGGCTGCAACAACACCTGCACCTTCTGCATCGTCCCCGCGCTGCGCGGCAAGGAGGAGGACCGCCGGCCCGGCGACATCCTCGCCGAGGTGGAGGCGCTGGTCGCCGAGGGCGTGGTCGAGGTCACCCTGCTCGGCCAGAACGTCAACTCCTACGGCTCCGACCTCGGCGACCGCGAGGCGTTCTCCAAGCTGCTGCGAGCCTGCGGGCAGATCGAGGGCCTGGAGCGGGTCCGGTTCACCTCCCCGCACCCGCGCGACTTCACCGACGACGTGATCGCGGCGATGGCCGGGACGCCGAACGTGATGCACCAGCTGCACATGCCGCTGCAGTCCGGTTCGGACACCGTGCTCAAGGCGATGCGCCGCTCGTACCGGCAGGAGCGTTTCCTCGGGATCATCGAGAAGGTGCGCGCCGCGATGCCCGACGCCGCCATCTCGACCGACATCATCGTGGGCTTCCCCGGCGAGACCGACGAGGACTTCGAGCAGACCCTGCACGTGGTCCGCCAGGCCCGGTTCGCCAACGCCTTCACCTTCCAGTACTCCAAGCGGCCCGGCACCCCCGCGGCCGAGATGGACGGGCAGATCCCGAAGGCCGTGGTGCAGGAGCGCTACGAGCGCCTGGTCGCCCTCCAGGAGGAGATCTCCTGGGAGGAGAACAAGAAGCAGGTCGGCCGCCGGCTGGAGATCCTGGTCGCCGAGGGCGAGGGCAAGAAGGACGACCGGACCGACCGGCTCTCCGGCCGGGCCCCCGACAACCGGCTGGTGCACTTCACCCGGCCCGCCGAGCCGGTCCGCCCGGGCGACATGGTCACCGTGGAGATCACCTACGCGGCCCCGCACCACCTGCTGGCCGAGGGCCCGACGCTGGCCGTGCGCCGTACCCGGGCGGGCGACGCCTGGGAGAAGCGGCAGGCCGCCCCGGCCGCCAAGCCGGCCGGGGTGATGCTCGGGCTGCCGAGCATCGGCGTCCCCGCACCCTCGCCCGCCCCGGCGGGCAGCGGCTGCGGCTGCGACTGAGCGCAACGGCTCCCGGCGGTGCCCGGCCGGTGCGGCCGGGCACCGCTAGAGTGATCGACATGCTGGTCGCCGCCGCCGTCTGCCCCTGTCCGCCGCTGCTCGTCCCGGTGGTCGCCGCCGGGGCCGCCCCCGAGCTCGAACCGCTCCGCGAGGCCTGCCGGGCGGCGGTCGGCGAGCTGCTGGCGTCCGGTGCCGAGCTGATCGTGGTGGTCGGGACCGGCCCGCGGGCGGAGGTCTGGACCGAGGGCGGGGTCGGCACCTTCCAGCGGTACGGCGTCGAGCTGGCCGCTCGGCTGCCGCTCGGCGGCCCCGGCGAGGGCGAGCTGACGCCGGCGCTGACCGTCGGTGCCTGGCTGCTGGAGCAGTCCGGTGCCACCGTGCCGACGCACGCCTGCGCGGTGCCTTCCGACACCGCCCCCGACCGGCTGCTGGGCCTCGGCAAGGGTCTGGCGGACCTCGCCGACCGGGTCGGCCTGCTGGTGATGGGCGACGGCAGCGCCTGCCGCTCGGTCAAGGCGCCCGGCTACCTGGACGAGCGGGCCGAGGGCTGGGACGCCGCGGTGGCCGCGGCCCTGGGGTCGGCCGACACCGAGGCGCTGGCCGCGCTCGACGCCGGCCTCGCCGCCGAACTGCTGGCCGAGGGCCGGGCCCCCTGGCAGGTCCTGGCGGGCGCCGCCGAGGGCGCCGGCCTCCGCGGCCGGCTGAGCTACGACCACGCGCCCTACGGCGTCGGCTACTTCGTCGCCTCCTGGCACTGAGGGGCGACTCAGTCCTTCGGCTTGGCGGCGAAGTCGTCCACGGCGTGCTTGGCCTTGGACGCGGTGTTCTCGATCTTGTCGCTGTACTTGTGCTTGGTGGCCTTGTCCACCGCCGAGCCGGTCTTGTCGACCATCTCGTCGATCTTCTGGTTGTGCTTGCCCGCGAGCTCGCCGGCTTTCTCCTTGAGCTCCTCGGCCTTGCCCTTGAAGCTGTCCATCAGACCCATGTCGCTCTCCCTGTCCGAGGCCGTCGCACCTGATCCGTCGCCGGGACCTGCCCGGACGTCCGCCGCTGCAAACCTCACATACCTCTCCATATGCATCTGAAACACCCGAACCGGTGGCCGGCCCGGCCCTTTGCGAGACTTGGAACCGTGACCAGCACCCACCCGCTCCCGCCCCGCGTCGTCTCGGTGGTCGGCGCGACCGCCGCCGGCAAGTCCGACCTGGCGGTCGCCATCGCCCGCAGCCTCGGCGGCGAAGTGATCAACACCGACTCGATGCAGCTCTACCGCGGCATGGACATCGGCACGGCGAAGCTGACCGTCGAGGAGCGCGGCGGCATCCCGCACCACCTGCTGGACATCTGGGACGTCACCGAGGCCGCGAGCGTGGCCGAGTACCAGCGGCTGGCCCGGGCCGAGATCGACCGGCTGCTGGCGGCCGGCCGCACCCCCGTCCTGGTCGGCGGCTCGGGGCTGTACGTCCGGGCGGCCATCGACGAGATGGAGTTCCCCGGCACCGACCCCGCCGTGCGGGCCCGGCTGGAGGCCGAGCTGGAGGCGGACGGCCCCGGCCTGCTGCACCGGCGGCTGGCCGAGCTGGACCCGCCCGCCGCGGCGGCGATCCTGCCGAGCAACGGGCGCCGGATCGTCCGCGCGCTGGAGGTCATCGAGATCACCGGGCTGCCCTTCACCGCCAACCTGCCCGGCCACACCGCCGTGTACGACGCGGTGCAGATCGGCGTCCAGGTGCCGCGTCCGGAACTGGACGAGCGGATCGGGCTGCGGGTCGACCGGATGTGGCAGGCCGGGCTGCTCGACGAGGTGCGCGCCCTGGAGCTGGCCGGTCTGCGCGAGGGCCGCACGGCCGCCCGCGCGCTCGGCTACCAGCAGGTGCTGGCGCACTTCGCGGGGGAGTGCACCGAGGACGAGGCGAAGGCCGAGACGGTCCGGGCGACCAGGCGGTTCGCCCGCAGGCAGGAGTCCTGGTTCCGGCGGGACGACCGGATCCACTGGCTCTCCCGGCCGGCCGGGACCGACCCGGTGGCGCTGCTGGAGCGCTCGCTGGAGCTGATCGCGGATCACCCGGCGGCCTGACCCGGCCCTCCCGGGGACGGTTTTCGGCCATCGGCCCGTGCAGGTGCACCGGCAGCCGCAGAATCGTCGCGAACCGGGGGTTACAGGCCGATCACGTCCTGGCCACGGATCACCCGACGACCCCCGCGAGGTCCTGTCGGCGACCCTGGACATGCCATCATCGGTAGCACCTGGGGTCGGACGCATCCGCTCGGCCCCACCGTCCGCGAGCCCGTCAGCTCGTGTCGAAGCGTCAGGGGGAGGCCGCGTGTCGACCGGTACCGGCCCCGAGACCGAGCAGCTGCCCGGCGACGCCCAGCGCGTCGACGACCAGCTGCCGGAGCTCGTGGCGCCGACCACCTCGTACGCGGTGGCCCTGCCCGTCCTGGACCAGCTCACCGGCGTGGTGCACGAACGCGAGATCCGCCCGCGCCGCCGGCTGCGCTGGTGGCAGCTGCTGCCGATCGTGGTGATGGCCACCCTCGGCTCGCTGATGTTCGCCTTCCCGCTCGCCTTCGGCCCCGACAGCGCCTCCCCGATGATCGGGATGCTCGGCCTGCTGCTGACAGCGGCCTCCACCGGCTGGGGGGCGATGGCCGCCCGCCGGGTCGGCTACAAGTGGCCGGGCGTGCCGCGCCGCGGCAGCGGCCGACGGGCCGGCTGGCGGGCGATCCTGGTCTACACCCTGGTGGCCTGCGTCGCGGTGGCCCTCGCGGTCTGGCGCGTGGTCCAGCTCCGCGGCTGACCCGGTTCCGCCCCGGCCGTCCGTGGGCCGGACCGACCGCCCGCGCGGATGGCCGGATCAGTACGATCGTGGCGTGAGCGATTCCACCCCGGCGGGCCTGCCCTTCCTCAAGGGCCACGGCACCCAGAACGACTTCGTCATCCTCCCCGACTTCGACGGCCGGCTCGACCTCGGCCCGGCGCAGGTCGCGCTGGTCTGCGACCGGCGGGCCGGGATCGGCGGCGACGGGATGCTGCGGGTGGTCCGCTCCGCCGCCGACCCGGCCGCGGCACACCTGGCCGACCGGGCCGAGTGGTTCATGGACTACCGCAACTCGGACGGCTCGATCGCCGAGATGTGCGGCAACGGCGTGCGGGTGTTCGCCCGCTACCTGGTGCAGGCCGGCCTCGCGAAGCCGGGCCCGCTGGCGGTCGCCACCCGGGCCGGGGTGCGGCAGGTCTCGGTGGCCGAGGACGCACCGGACGGCACCCCGGGCGAGGTCACCGTGGACATGGGCCGGGCCGCGCTGCCCGGACCGGACGGGATCGAGGTCGCGGTCGGCGCCCGCCGCTGGCCGGCCCTGAACGTCAACATGGGCAACCCGCACGCGGTCGCCTTCGTGGCGGGCCTCGACGACGCGGGCGACCTGTACACCGCGCCGCTGACCAGCCCGGAGGGGGTCTACCCGGAGGGCGTCAACGTCGAGTTCGTGGTCGACCGCGGCCCGCGGCACGTCGCGATGCGGGTGCACGAGCGGGGCTCCGGCGAGACCAGGTCCTGCGGCACCGGCGCGTGCGCCGTCGCGGTGGCCACCGCCCGGCGGGACGGCGCCGACCCCGCCGTCACCGGCGAGCCGGTCGCGTACACCGTGGACGTGCCGGGCGGCCGGCTGGTGATCGAGGAGTTCCCGGACGGCCGGGTCGAGATGACCGGTCCCGCCGTGATCGTCGCGTCCGGCACCCTGGACCGGGCCTGGCTGGGCCTGCCGGCGAGCTGAGGACGCCGCACCGCGGGCCGAGGGGGAGTGCGGCCGCTTTGCCCCGTTCTGTTGTCCGTGAATCCCCCTGATCGGGTGATTCGACTGACGGAGTGGGAGCAGGCGGTCGCGGAACGTGCTGTGCTCGGTAGCATGGACCACCGGGTCGGACTTCGCTCCGGTGATCGCTGCCGGAGGTGCAGATGACCATCGAAGCCGGCCAGCACGGGGCCGTCCCGTACACCGTGCCCAAGCGCCCGCTGCCCCGGCTCAGCCGGGCCGCACTCGGCCGGGCCGGCCGCGCCGCCCTGCTGGCGACCGGCCGGGGCCCGGTCCCGGACGCGATCGAGCCGATCGTGCAGGCCCACCGGGTGCACCATCCGCAGGCCGACCTCGCCCTGCTCGGGCGCGCCTACCGGACGGCCGAGGAGAGCCACCGCGGGCAGACCCGCAAGAGCGGCGAGCCGTTCATCACCCACCCGCTCGCCGTCACCATGATCCTCGCCCAACTCGGCGCCGGGACCACCACCCTGGTCGCCTCGCTGCTGCACGACACCGTCGAGGACACCGAGGTGACGCTGGATCAGGTCAGCGCCGACTTCGGCCCCGAGGTGGCCTACCTGGTCGACGGCGTCACCAAGCTGGAGAAGGTGGACTTCGGCGCCGCCGCCGAGGCCGAGACCTTCCGCAAGATGCTGGTGGCCACCGGCGACGACGTCCGGGTGATGGTGATCAAGCTCGCCGACCGGCTGCACAACATGCGGACGATCCGTCACATGAAGCCCGCCAGCCAGGTCCGGATCGCCAAGGTCACCCGGGACGTGCTGATCCCGCTCGCCGACCGGCTCGGCATCCAGGTGGTCAAGGCCGAGCTGGAGGACATCGTCTTCGCCACCCTCCACCCGGAGGAGTACGCCCGGACCGGCGCACTGCTGGACGCCCACGGGGCCCGCCCGGACGGCGTCCTGGAACCCTTCGCCCGGGCGCTCGCCCGGCAGCTGACCGAGACCGGGGTGCCGGCCTCGGTCACCGTCCGGCCGCGCCACCACGTCTCGGCGCACCGGGTCCTGCTCGGCCGCAGCGCGGTGGCGGGACCGGACGGCCGCCCGCAGGGACTGCTCCCCTCCGACCTCGGCCGGCTGCTGGTGGTGGTCGAGGAGAAGGCCGACTGCTACGCCGTCCTCGGCGAGCTGCACACCTGCTGGACCCCGCTGCCCGGCGAGTTCAAGGACTTCATCGCCGCCCCCCGGTTCAACCTCTACCAGGCGCTGCACACGGCGGTCTCGCTGCCCGGTGGCGAGGTGGTCGAGGTGCTGGTGCGCACCCGCCGGATGCAGCGGGTGGCCGAGTTCGGGGTGGTCGCGCTCGGCGACCCGGACCAGGCGGATCCGGCGCAGGGCGGCCCGGACGACCCGGAGTCCGACCGCACCGACCCGGCCCGACCGGGCTGGCTCAGCCGGCTGCTCGACTGGCAGCAGGAGGCCCCGGACCCGGACGCGTTCTGGTCGGCGCTGACCGCCGACCTCTCCGACGACCGGGAGATCACCGTCGTCACCGAGACCGGCGGGACCCTGCAACTGCCCGCCGGGGCGAGCTGCGTGGACGCCGCGTACCTGCTCGGCGAGGAGAGCGGGCACCGATGTATCGGGGCCCGGGTCAACGGCCGGCTCACCGCGCTGTCCACACCGCTGCGCGACGGCGACGTGCTCGCCGTCCTGACCGGCGGCGGCGACGCCTCCGGCCCGGACGCCGGGTGGCTGGAGTACACCCGCACCCCGGGGGCGCGGCTCGCCATCGAACGCTGGCTGGCGGACCACCCGGCCGGCGCGCCGGTGGTGGAGGCCGGCCGGCCGGCCGGGCAGCCCGTCTCGCCGGACCGGCCCGCCGCCGGGCCCGCGGGTCCGCCCGCCTCGGTCGCGGGCCGTCCGGGCGGGCCGGTCCGCCTCGCCCGCTGCTGCACCCCGGTACCGCCGGACCGGGTCACCGGCTTCGCCATCCGCGGCGGCGCGGTCGCGGTGCACCGCGCCGGCTGCCAGGTCGGCGGGCAGATGCGCGAGGCCGGCCGGGAGGGGCTGGAGACGGCCTGGATCCCCGGTGCCGAGCCGGCCGGCGGGTACCGCGCCACGCTGTACGCCGAGGCGCTCAACCATCCCCGGCTGCTCGCCGACCTGACCGGGGTGATCTCCGCCGAGGGCGTGGACATCGTCTCCGCCGAGGTCGGGCCCCCGACCG
The DNA here is from genome assembly GCF_040651175.1 of Kitasatospora sp. NPDC048540. Classification (NCBI taxonomy): domain Bacteria; kingdom Bacillati; phylum Actinomycetota; class Actinomycetes; order Kitasatosporales; family Streptomycetaceae; genus Kitasatospora; species Kitasatospora sp. NPDC048540. The sequence goes on along the minus strand of NZ_JBEZIR010000009.1, from coordinate 60,037 downwards.
AGCTGCGGGTCCGGCACAGCTACACCGTCGTCCTGCCCGCGGCCGGTGCGCTGCCGGCGGTGATGCGGGCGATGCTGCGGGTGTCCGGCGTGTACGACGTGTACCGGCCGGGCGGGGGTAATCCGGATGACCCCGGCGGGCCCGGCGTGCGACCATCGTGGGGAATTCACGGCCGGTCCGCGGCGTTGACGCAAGGCAGCAGTAGTGCCGGTGCGGCCCGCGGTCCGCAGGGGTAGCCCGTCCTCGGTGGTTTTCCGAGCGGTCAAGGGGCAGACTCCTGGTGTGTCCGCCATCGGGCGGATCCAACCGGCCTCCGACCAGCAAAAGGATGAGATGACCTCCACGTTCGACAGCCGCACCCCGGCGGGCAGCTCCCGCCGACTCACCGACATCAAGGCCGACGCCCTGATGGACGAGGACCTCGCGGCGATCGACGAGGACCTCGGTTCCTACGACGGCGACCAGTACGACCGCTCCGAGCGCGCCGCCCTGCGGCGTGTGGTGGGCCTGTCCACCGAACTCCAGGACGTCACCGAGGTCGAGTACCGCCAGCTGCGGCTGGAGCGCGTGGTGCTCGTCGGTGTCTGGACCAGCGGGACGGTCGAGGAGGCCGAGAACTCGCTGGCCGAGCTCGCGGCCCTGGCCGAGACGGCCGGTTCCGAGGTGCTCGACGGTGTGATCCAGCGCCGCGACAAGCCCGACCCCGCCACCTACATCGGCTCCGGCAAGGCCCGGGAGCTGGCCGACATCGTCGCCGCCACCGGCGCCGACACCGTGGTCTGCGACGGTGAGCTCACCCCCGGCCAGCTGATCCAGCTGGAGGACGTGGTCAAGGTCAAGGTGGTCGACCGGACCGCGCTGATCCTGGACATCTTCGCCCAGCACGCCAAGTCCCGGGAGGGCAAGGCGCAGGTCTCGCTGGCACAGATGCAGTACATGCTGCCGCGTCTGCGCGGCTGGGGTCAGTCGCTGTCCCGGCAGATGGGTGGCGGTGGCTCGGGCTCCTCGGGCGGCGGCATGGCCACCCGTGGTCCCGGTGAGACCAAGATCGAGACCGACCGGCGCCGGATCCGCGAGAAGATGGCGAAGCTCCGCAAGGAGATCGCCGAGATGAAGAAGGGCCGCGACACCAAGCGCCAGGAGCGCCGTCGCAACCACGTCCCCTCCGTCGCCATCGCGGGTTACACCAACGCCGGGAAGTCCTCCCTGCTCAACCGGCTCACCGGTGCGGGCGTCCTGGTGGAGAACGCGCTGTTCGCCACCCTGGACCCGACCGTGCGCCGGGCCCAGACGCCGAGCGGCCGGGTCTACACCCTGGCCGACACCGTCGGCTTCGTCCGGCACCTGCCGCACCACCTGGTCGAGGCCTTCCGCTCCACCATGGAGGAGGTCGCCGACGCCGACCTCATCCTGCACGTGGTGGACGGCTCGCACCCCGAGCCGGAGACCCAGCTGGCCGCGGTGCGCGAGGTGATCGTCTCGGTCGAGGCACAGAACGTGCCAGAGATCGTGGTGATCAACAAGGCGGACGCCGCCGACCCGCTGGTGCTCCAGCGGCTGCTGCGCCGCGAGCCGCACGCCCTGGTGGTGTCGGCCCGCACCGGGCAGGGCATGGACGAGCTGCTCAAGCTGATCGACGACGAGCTGCCGCGCCCGGCCGTCGAGGTGCAGGTGCTGGTCCCGTACACCCGGGGCGACCTGGTCTCGCGGGTGCACGCGGAGGGCGAGCTGCTCTCCACCGAGCACACCGGCGACGGCACCCTGGTGCACGCCAAGGTGGCGGCCGAGCTGGCCGCCGAGCTGGAGCGCTACGCGGTGGCCGTCCGGCGCTGAGCCGCTTCCGCTTCCGTACGCGCGACGCACGCGGGCCCGGACCCCCTCGGGGGTGCCGGGCCCCTTGCGTGTCCGGGCCGGGTCCCCTCGCGGCCGGGCCCCCGCGCTCAGGTCGCCACGCTCAGGTCCTCGTGCGGCCGGTCACTGGTTCTTGCTGACGTAGGTGAAGACCTTCTCCGCCTCGCTGCCGAGGGTGGGGCCGGCCAGGAAGGTGCCGGCGTCGTTGCCGACCGAGGTGTTGCTGATCAGGGCCGGCCTGCCGCCGCGCTGGGCGAACCAGCCGCCGCCGCTGGCGCCGCCGGTCATGGTGCAGCCCATCGCGTTCATCGGCGGCCGGGCCGCGTCGTAGACGTACGGGGTCAGCTTGACCCGGGAGTCGCAGTGTTCCAGTTCCAGGCCGTCGAAGGGCGCGTCGGCCGGGTAGCCGTAGGCGGAGGCGGCGGTGACCTGGTCGGCCGGGGCGTTGAACCAGACCGGGACCGAGCCGCCGATGGTCTCCTCCAGCGAGCGGCCGTCGCCGTCCTCGTTGCGCACCCGGACCACGGCGAAGTCGTACTGGCTGGCCGGGCCGCCCCGTTCGTCGCCCTCCTCGCTCCAGCCGGGGCCGGTCAGCCCGCTCTCGACGGTCCACACGCCGTACGGCGCGAGCTGGCTGAGGGTGGCCTTGCGGCCGCCGCTGGCGGCGCCGGCGCGGTTGTACGAGGGGACGAAGCTGATCTTCTTGAACCAGCTGCCGCCCTTGCCCTCGTGCACGCAGTGCGCGGCCGTCCAGACCAGGTTGCTCCTGCCGGGGTGGGCCGGGTCGGCGACCACCGTGCCGGAGCACTCGGCGTCCGCGGTGGGGCTGACGCTCATGAAGATCTTGCCCACCACGGCGGTGCCCGGGCCGTAGGGGTGCTTCTCCGCGGCGGCCGGGATGGCGGGCGGCAGCTGGACCTCGGAGCGGCTCGGGGACTTGGCGGCGGCGATGTTGGCCTCCTTGGGCTTGACGCCCTTGGCGGCCTCCATCCGGACCTGGTCCCAGTAGCCCTTCAGCACCTCGGGCTTGAAGCCGTGCTCCTTGGCCCAGTTGGCGAGGTCGTCCGCGCTCCAGTTCTTCAGGTCCTTCAGCGAGTCCGGCAGCTTGAGGCCCGGCTTGGCACTGCCGGACGCGGCGGCCGAGGCCGGAGCGGCGGCCGGCGGCGCGGCCTTGGGGGCCGCGTCGTCCTCGCAGGCGGTGGCGGTCAGGGCCAGCACGGTGAGCAGGGCGGCCGAGGCCGCGGCGGAACGCCGGTGGGTGGATGACATGTCGGTGGTCCCCGTTGCGTCAGTGGGAGTCGGTCGGGTGGGCGGGCTACTTCCTGGAGAGGTAGTCGAGCGCCTGGCGGGCCACGCTCTCCAGGTAGGGGCCGTTCAGCGAGGTGTGGTCGAGGGTGCCGATCGAGGTGTTGCTGACCAGCGCCTGCCGGCCGTCCGGCCCGGTGGCGAACCAGCCGCCGCCGCTGGCACCGGAGGTCATGGTGCAGCCGATGGTCAGCATCGCGGGCCGCGCCGGGTCGAAGGACAGCTGCCCCGGCGGGCCGGCGTCGCAGCGGTCCAGCTCCTGGCCGTCGAAGGGGCGGCCGACCGGGTAGCCCCAGGCGGAGACCGAGAGCTTCTCGCGCGGGGCGTCGAACCAGACCGGGACCGCGGTGCCGACCACCTCCTCCAGGGACTTCCCGGAGCCGTCCGGGTTGTGCACCTTGAGCACCGCGAAGTCGTACTGGTTGGCCGAGTTGCCGGAGTGCCCGCCCTCGGCCGTCCACTGCGGCGAGGTGATCACCCGGTCCGCCCACCACTGGCCGAGCGGCGCGACCTCCGGCAGGGTCGCCTTCCGGCCGCCGCTGGCGGCGCCCGAACTGTTGTAGGCGGGCACGAAGATGATGTTCTTGAACCAGTCGCCGTCCTTGCCCTCGTGCACGCAGTGCGCGGCCGTCCAGACCAGGTTGCTCCTGCCGGGGTGGGCCGGGTCGGCGACCAGGGTGGCGGAGCACTGGCCGGTGCCGCCGGCCGGCGCCGTCATGAAGACCTTCCCGGAGGCGGCGTACTGGGTGTACGGGCGGGGCACCGGTACGGCCTCGACGACGGCCGGCACGGGGGACGCGGCCGGGCCGGCGGAGGCGGTGGCGGTCCCGGTGGGGGCTGTGGTGGCAGCGGCGGTGGTGGGGCCGCCGGGTGGTGCGGACGGCGGTGCGGCCGAGGCCGGGGAGGGCTGCTGCGCCGGGGCGCCGCCCATGGTGTCCGGGTCCCAGACCCCGCCGGCCTCCGGGTTGCGGAAGACGTGCCGGGAGGCCCAGCGGTCCCAGTCCTCGAAACGCCAGTGCTTCAGCTCGTCCCAGCTGCGGGGCAGGCCCGAGGCGCGGGTGCCGTCACCGTCCGGGCCGCAGGCCGGGACGGTCACCAGGACCGCGAGGGCCAGCGCGGCGGCGCCCGCCCCGCGGCGTATCGATGCCATCGTCTCGTTGCCCCCGGATCCTCGGCCGACGTTCCCCCGGGGCAGTCTCCCATCCGGCCGGGGCGGCGGGGCGGGCCGTGTCGAGCTGTTGACGAGTGGTCACCGATTCGTGACTGCCTACCGCCATCAGGGTGACGGCGGTCACCCGCAGGGCTGAGTGATGGGTCGTCATTCACCGGAAGGAGTGACCCGATCTTGTGCTCGCGCAGGCGGGATAGGTAGCCCTTACCTGTACTCCAGCCCGTCCGAAGGAGCAGCCTTGAGCACCGCCCTCACCGGAGCCCCGCCGGCCGTACCGTTCCACCCGGCCGTTGCTGCCGTACCGGCCGTCCCGGGGGAGCCGGTGCTCGACCCCGACCCGCTGCTCCACCCCGACCCGGCCGTCGCCGCCGAACAGGCCGCCACCGAGAGCCTGCTGCGGTGCTGGACCCGGGAGACCGGCGCCCGCCCCGACGGCGACGGACGGCTGCGGATCGCCGTCCTCGGCGGGGCCGCCGAACTGACCGCACCGGTCCGGCACTGGTCGCGCTGCGGCTGGCACCGGTTCGGCCGGATCACCGTCACCGCCGGCAGCGGGACGCGCAGCCCGGTGGACGCCGTCACGGTGGCCGCCCTGCTGGCGGGCGCCGCCGCCGAACGTCCCGAAGCCGGGCAGATCGCCGACCTCGCCGCCCGGGTGGCCGACTCGGCCGGGCGCACCGCCGAGTTCCTGGCCCACCGCAGGGCCGCCCCCGCCACCGCACCGACCCCGTTCCTGCGGACCGAGCAGTCCCTGCTGCTGGGCCACCCGCTGCACCCCACCCCCAAGAGCCGCGACGGCCTCGCCCCCGCACAGAGCGCCGCGTACTCGCCCGAACTCGACGGCAGTTTCCGGCTGCACTGGTACGCCGTCGACCGGGAACTGCTGGCCGCCGACTCCGCCGGGCAGCCCGCCGAAGCGCTCACCGCCCGGCTGCTCGGCCGCCCCGACCTGCTGCCGCCCGGCACCGCCGCACTCCCGCTGCACCCCTGGCAGGCCGGGGAGCTGGCCCGGCGCCCGGCCGTCGCCGGGCTCCTCGAGGCCGGTCTGCTGCACGACCTCGGCCAGCACGGCGGACCCTGGCACCCCACCTCCTCGGTCCGTACGGTCTGCCGCCCCGGCACCCCGTGGATGCTCAAGCTCTCGCTCGCGCTGCGGATCACCAACTCCCGCCGGGAGAACCTCCGCAAGGAACTGCACCGCGGCCTGGAGGTGCACCGGCTGCTGGAGGCCGGCCTCGGCGCCGAGTGGCGGGCCGCGCACCCCGGCTTCGACATCGTCCGCGACCCCGCCTGGATCGGCGTCGACCACCCCGCGCTCGGCGACCCGGGCGGCCTGGACACCGTGCTGCGCCGGCAGCCCTTCGGCCCCGCCGACCGCGCCCTGTGCGTGGCCGGCCTGATCGCCGAACAGCCGCTGGAGCGGATGCACTCCCAGCTCTCCGACATCCTGCGCGAGCTGGCCGCCCGCACCGGCGACGCGCTGCCCGCCGTCACCGCCGAGTGGCTGCGGCGCTACCTGTACGCCGTGGTGCTGCCCGTGCTGTGGCTCGACGGCCGGGCCGGCATCGCGCTGGAGGCCCACCAGCAGAACAGCCTGGCGCTGCTCGACGCGGCCGGCTGGCCGGTCGGCGGCCGCTACCGGGACAACCAGGGCTACTACTACCGCGCCTCGCACGAGCGGCGCCTCACCGCCCGGCTGCCCGGCCTCGGCGCGCACAGCGACACCTTCGTGGCCGACCAGGTCGCCGACGAGCGGTTCGCCTACTACCTGGGCATCAACCACCTCCTCGGGCTGGTCGGCGGACTCGGCTCGCAGGGCCTCGCCGACGAGGGCGCCCTGCTCGCGGTGGTGCGCACCTTCCTGGCCGGGCCCGCCGCGGCCGCCACCGGCTCCTCACTCCCCGCCCACCTGCTGGACTCGCCGACCCTGCGCTGCAAGGCCAACCTGCTCACCCGGCTGCACGGCCTCGACGAACTGGTCGGCCCGGTCGAGACCCAGTCCGTCTACGTGACCATCGCCAACCCGGTGGCGGTGGCGTGACACCCACCGGCCCACCCACCGGCCCGCCGCCAATCGGCCCGCCCACAGGCCCGCCGTCCGATCCGCTGGACGGCGTCGCCCACTGGGGGCCGATGCCCACCGCCGCCGGCGAGTTCCGGCTGCGCCCGGTCCGCCCGGCCACCGACCTCGCCCTGCTCACCCGGTGGATGAACGACCCGGCCGTGGACGCCTACTGGGAGCTGGCCGGGCCACCCGCCACCACCGCCCGGCACCTGCGCGCCCAACTCGACGGCGACGGCCGCAGCGTCCCATGCCTCGGCCTGCTGGACGGTGTCCCGATCGGCTACTGGGAGGTCTACCGGGCCGATCTCGACCCGCTCGCCCTGCACTACCCGGCCCGTCCGCACGACACCGGCGTGCACCTGCTGCTCGGCCCCGCCGAGGCGCGCGGCCGCGGACTCGGCAGCCTGCTGCTGGCCGCACTGGCCGACCGGATCCTGGCCCGCCGCCCGGCCTGCGAGCAGGTGGTCGCCGAGCCGGACCTGCGCAACACCCCCTCGGTGCGGGCCTTCCACCGGGCCGGCTTCGACCAGGCCGCCGAACTGCGGCTGCCCGGCAAACGGGCCGCGCTGATGGTCCGCCGCCGCGCCGGCTGACCGCCGTTCCGGCCGGCCGCACCCGGCCGATCCGCGCCCCGGCCCCGACCCCTCTCCCCGAACTGGATGGCATGGACAACCCGCAGCCCGATCCGTACGACCTCCTGGGTGTCGGCATCGGCCCCTTCAACCTGTCCCTCGCCGCACTCGCCGACCGGGCCGACGGCCTGCGCACGCTGTTCTGCGAGGCCCGGCCGGAGTTCCGCTGGCACCCCGGCATGCTGGTCGACGGCGCGCGGATGCAGGTGCCGTTCCTGGCCGACCTGGTCACGCTGGTCGACCCGACCAACCCGTGGTCCTTCCTCAACTACCTGCGCGACCAGCAGCGGCTGTTCCCGTTCTACTTCGCCGAGCGCTTCCAGCTGCCCCGCCGCGAGTACGACCACTACTGCCGCTGGGCCGCCGAACGCCTGCCCAACTGCCGCTTCGCCACCGAGGTCACCGCCCTGCACTGGGACGCCGCCGAGCGGCTCTACCGGGCCGAGACCGCCGCCGGGCCGCTGCACGCCCGCGCCGTGGTGCTCGGCGTCGGCACCGGGCCGGTCAGCCCCGAGGCCTTCGCCGGGCTGGCCGGCCACCCCATGGTTCGGCACAGCGCCGACTACCTGCAGCAGCGGCCGGCCCTGGCCGCCGCCCGCGACATCACGGTGATCGGCTCCGGCCAGTCGGGCGCCGAGGTCTTCCTCGACCTGCTGCGCACCCGCGGCGACGACGGCACCCGGCTGCGCTGGCTCACCCGCAGCCGGGCCATCGCCCCGATGGAGTACTCCAAACTCGGCCTGGAACACTTCACCCCCGACTACACCCGCTACTTCCACGGCCTGCCCGCCGACACCCGGGACCGCCTGGTACCGGCCCAGTGGCAGCTCCACAAGGCCGCCAGCGCCGAGACCCTGGCCGCCGTCCACGACCACCTCTACGAGCGCACCGTCGGGTGCCCGCTGGACGCCGACCCGGTGGAGATCGTCCCCGGCACCGCCGTCACCGACGCCCAGGCCGGCCCCTGCGGCGGACTCGAGCTGCGCTGCCGGCACACCGACTCCGGTGTCCAGCACCTGGTCCGCACCGACGCGGTGGTGCTCGCCACCGGCTACCGGGCCGTCCGCCCCGCGCTGCTCGACCCGATCGCCGCCCTGATCGACTGGGACGACCAGGGCCGCTACCGGGTCGACGCCGACCACCGGGTGGCCACCCGCCCGGGTCTCACCGGCGCCCTGTACGTCCAGAACGCCGAGCTGCACACTCATGGGGTCGGCGCCCCGGACCTCGGTCTGGGCGCCCACCGCGCCGCCGTCATCCTCAACGCCGTCGCCGGAAGGCCGGTCCACCAGCTGCCCACCCGCACCGCCTGGACCAGCTTCGCCCCGCCCACCGCCGCCCTGCTCCCTCGACCCCAGGAGGAGAACCGTGCCGCAGCCATCCGCTGAGCAGCCACTGAGGCTGCCTCCGCACCTCACCCAGGAGCACTGGCAGCGGGCCGGGCGGCGGCTGCTCGCCAAACTGCTCGGCGAGTTCGCGTACGAGGAGCTGATCACCCCGGTACCGGACGGACCCGGGGACGGCGACCGGTACGTCCTCGAACTCCCCGGCGCCGCCTACCGGTTCCGGGCCCGCCGCGGCGCGTACGGCAGCTGGCAGGTCGACCCGGACTCGGTGCACTGCCCGCCGGAGGGGGACGCCGACCCGCTGCGCTTCGTCCAGCGGGCCCGGCACCTGCTCGGCCTGACCGGCGACACCGCCGGCCACCTGGTCCGCGAACTCACCGCCACCCTGATCGCCGACACCCGCCTGCTCGGCACCGAACTCACCGCCGCCGAACTCGCCGGACTCGGCCACGTCGAACTGGAGGGCCGGCAGAGCGGCCACCCCTGGATCGTGCCCAACAAGGGCCGGATCGGTTTCTCCGCCCAGGACGCCGCCCGCTGGGCGCCCGAGGCCCGCACCCCCGCCGAGCTGCCCTGGATCGCCGTGCACCGCAGCCTCGCCGAGTTCCGCGGCGCCGCCGACCTCTACGAGCGCGAGCTCGACACCCCGGACCGGCTGCGCGCCCCGCTCGGCGACCGGGCCGGCGAGTACCTGCTGCTGCCGGTCCACCCCTGGCAGTGGGACGAGGTGGTGGTGCCGCTGTTCGCGCCCTGGATCGCCGACGGCCGGATCGTCCCGCTGGGCGGCGACGGCGACCTGCGGCTGCCGCAGCAGTCCATCCGCAGCTTCTTCAACCTCACCCGGCCCGAGCGCTGCACCGTCAAGCTGCCGCTCTCCGTCCTCAACACCCTGGTCTGGCGCGGCCTGCCGACCGACCGCACACTGGCCGCGCCCGCCGTCACGGCCTGGGTGCACGGCATCCGGGACCGCGACCCGTTCCTGCGCGAGGAGTGCCGGGTGGTCCTGCTCGGCGAGATCGCCTCCGTCACCGTCGACCACCCGCTCTACCGCGATCTCCCCGAGGCGCCCTACCAGTACAAGGAGCTGCTCGGCGCGATCTGGCGGGAGTCCCTGGACGGCCACCTGGAACCCGGCGAGCGCGGCCGCACCTTGGCCGCGCTGCTGCAGACCGGCTCCGACGGCCGCGCCCTCGCCGCCGAACTGGTCGCCCGCTCCGGTCTCACCCCCACCGCCTGGCTGCAGCGGCTGTTCGCGGTGATGCTGCCGCCGCTGCTGCACTTCCTGTACCGCTACGGCACGGTGTTCTCCCCGCACGGCGAGAACGCGATCCTGCTCTTCGACGAGCACGACGTCCCGGTCCGGCTCGCCGTCAAGGACTTCGTCGACGACATCAACCTCACCGACCAGGACCTGCCCGAGCTGGAGCGGCTGCCGCCCGAGGTGGCCGGCGTCCTGCTGCGCCAGCGCCCCGACCAGCTCTGCCAGTTCCTGCACGCCGGGCTGTTCATCGGGGTGTACCGCTACCTCGCGGCGCTGTTCGAGCAGCAGCTGCGGGTGCCCGAGCCGCAGTTCTGGGCGCTGCTGCGCGAGGAGGTACTGGCCCACCAGCGGCGCTTCCCGGAGCTCGCCGAGCGGTTCGCGCTCTTCGACCTGCTCACCCCGCGGATCGACCGGCTCTGCCTCAACCGCAACCGGCTGCTGCTCGACGGCTACCGCGACCGGCCCGAGCGCCCGCACGCCGCCGTCCACGGCCAGGTCGACAACGCGCTCCACCCCGCGGCCCCGATCGGGCTGCCCGTCCAACGGGCCCGGATTGTCACTCCCGCCCCGTAGGCTTGGCCCGTCATGACGAACGACTCCGCATCCCTCACCGGGCCGGGCGACGACGCACCGGCCGACGAAGCCCCGGACGACCTGCCGGGCGCCGTCCCCGCCTCCCGGCTCCCGGAGCTGCTGCACGCCGCCGTCACCGCCGTCGGCGGCGTCGAGCGGCCCGGCCAGGTCAGGATGGCCGAGGCGGTCTCCGCCGCGGTCGACACCGGCGAGCACCTGCTCGTCCAGGCCGGCACCGGCACCGGAAAGTCCCTCGCCTACCTGGTGCCCGCGCTCGCCCACGGCGACCGCGTGGTGGTCGCCACCGCCACCCTGGCGCTGCAACGCCAGCTGGTGGAGCGGGACTTGCCCCGGACGGTGGACGCGCTCCACCCGGTGCTGCGCCGCCGCCCGCTGTTCGCGATGCTCAAGGGCCGCTCCAACTACCTCTGCCTGCACCGGGCCAACGAGGGCACCCCGGCGGACGAGGGCGAGGGCCTGTTCGACCCGGTCGAGGCGCTCGGCGGACCGTCCGGCAAGCTCGGTCAGGACGTGCTGCGGCTGCGCGAGTGGGCCGGCGAGACCGACACCGGCGACCGCGACGACCTCACCCCGGGCGTCTCCGACAAGGCCTGGGCCCAGCTCTCGGTCACCTCCAAGGAGTGCCTGGGCGCCACCCGCTGCCCGTACGGCGGCGAGTGCTTCGCCGAGGCCGCCCGCGAGCGGGCCAAGCTCGCCGACGTGGTCGTCACCAACCACGCGATGCTGGCGATCGACGCCATCGAGGGCGCCCCGGTGCTGCCCGAGCACGGTCTGCTGATCATCGACGAGGCGCACGAGCTGGTGAACCGGGTGACCGGCGCCGCCACCGCCGAGCTGTCGGTGCACGCCGTCAACCGGGCCGTGCGGCGGGCGGCCAAGCTCGCCAACGAGAAGGCCGTGGACGCCCTCCAGGCCGCCGCCGAGAACTACCACGGCCTGATGGAGACCGCCCAGCCCGGCCGGGTCGAGGAACTTCCCGAGTACCTCGCCTACGCGGTCGCCGGGATCCGGGACGCCTGCCGCCAGGTGATCACCTCGCTCGGCGAGACCAGGGACCGCTCGCTCAGCGACGAGGACGCCGTCCGCAAGCAGGCGATGGCCTCCGCCGAGACCCTGCACGAGACCGCCGACCGGCTGCTCCAGGACTCCGAGTACGACGTGGTGTGGATCGAGCGGGCCGACCGCTTCGGCCTCGGCGCGGCCTCGCTGCGGGTCGCCCCGCTGAGCGTGTCCGGGCTGCTGCGGGAGAACCTCTACAAGGACCGCTCGGTCGTCCTCACCTCCGCCACCCTCAAGCTCGGCGGCGACTTCAACGGCGTGGCCGGCTCGCTCGGTCTGCCCGCCGAGAGCCGCCTGCCGGACCAGCGCTCGGCCGCCGAACCCGAGCCCGAACAGGGCGAGGACGCCCCGCCGTACTGGCGCGGCATCGACGTCGGCTCCCCGTTCAGCTACCCCAAGCAGGGCATCCTCTACGTCGCCAAGCACCTGCCCGCGCCCGGGCGCGAGCCCGACCGGCCGGAGATGCTGGACGAGCTCACCGAGCTGATCGGCGCGGCCGGCGGGCGCACCCTCGGTCTGTTCTCCTCGATGCGGGCCGCCCAGGCCGCCGCCGAGGCGCTGCGCGGGCGGCTCGACAACCGGATCCTGCTGCAGGGCGAGGACACCCTCGGCGAGCTGATCCGCGAGTTCGCCTCGGACGCCACCACCTGCCTGTTCGGCACGCTCTCGCTGTGGCAGGGCGTGGACGTACCGGGCTCCGCCTGCCAGCTGGTGGTGATGGACCGGATCCCGTTCCCGCGGCCCGACGACCCGCTGATGAGCGCCCGGCAGAAGGACGTCGAACAGCGCGGCGGCAACGGCTTCATGGCGGTCGCGGCCAACCACGCCGCCCTGCTGATGGCGCAGGGCGCCGGCCGGCTGGTCCGCGCGGCCGACGACAAGGGCATCGTCGCGGTCCTCGACCCGCGGCTCGCCACCGCCCGGTACGGCGGCTACTTCCGGTCCTCCATGCCGGACTTCTGGTACACCACCGACCGCAACCAGGTCCGCCGCTCGCTCGCCGCCATCGACGCCTCCGCCCCACCGGTCCGCCCAGTCACCAAGCGCACGACGACGCCCACCACCTGAGCCGGGGCGCCCCCGCGGGGCGCGCCCCCGGTCCGGGGAATGCCGCGGGGGCCCCGGCCGCGGTGGGTGCGGCCCGGAGCCCCCGGGGGTGGTGCGCGGGTCCGTCAGAGGCGGCGCAGGACCGCCACGACCTTGCCCAGGATGGTCGCGTTGTCGCCCGGGATCGGCTCGTACGCGGGGTTGTGCGGCATCAGCCAGATCTTGCCGTCCTCGCGCTTGAGGCGCTTGACGGTGGCCTCGCCGTCGATCATCGCGGCGACGATGTCGCCGTTCTCGGCGACCGGCTGGCGGCGGACGGTGACCCAGTCGCCGTCGCAGATGGCGGCCTCGATCATCGAGTCGCCGCGGACGGTGAGCGCGAACAGCTCGCCCTCGCCGACCAGCTGACGGGGGAGCGGGAAGACGTCCTCGACGGTCTGCTCGGCGAGGATCGGGCCGCCGGCCGCGATCCGGCCGACCAGCGGCACGTACGAGGTGGAGGGCCGGCCGGCGGTCTCCGCGGTGTTCGGCCGGGCGACCTCGACGCCGCGGACCTCGTAGGCGCGCGGGCGGTGCGGGTCGCGCCGCAGGAAGCCCTTGCGCTCCAGCGCCATCAGCTGGTGCGCGACCGAGGAGGTGCTGGACAGGCCGACGGCCTGGCCGATCTCGCGCATGCTCGGCGGGTAACCCCGGCGCTGGACGGAGTCCCGGATCACCTCGATGACCCGGCGCTGGCGCTCGGTCAGTCCGGCCTCGTCGGTGCGGATGCCCGGGGGGCGGCCGGGCATCGCGCGGGGCGGGGCGGTCGGGACGAGCACGGCGTCCTGCGCCGAGGCGTGCTCGATCGGCTGGCTCTGGCTCATGCTGTGGTCCATGCTCTGGTCCGCGGTGCGCGCAGAGCGCTCCTGCACCGGAATGGCGGTCCTTGCTTCTACCGTGTTCATGGCGGCCCTCATTCGACAGGCGTTCTCCCTTGTGCAGCTCAACTGGTGCACCTATCGAAAGGTTGCGCCAAACACACGTTCGAGTGAATTATCAAGGAGTTAGCTGACTCGATCAAGGCTTTGGGTGTACATCGATTAAATGTTCGACCCGAACAGTGTATTCCGCTCCGCGCAGGGATCTCGACCCGTTCCGGCGCGTCGCGCCTCGACTCCCAGATCTAGTGGCTAGTCTCCTCGCTCGTACCCACAGGTTGTGGTCCGGTAGAGTGTCGGAGTCCGATGTCTTGCCGCCAGGGAGGAAGTCCTCAGGTGCACTGCCCCTTCTGCCGGCACCCGGACAGTCGCGTGGTGGACAGCCGCGCCAGCGATGACGGAAGTTCGATCCGCCGTCGCCGTCAGTGCCCGGACTGCAGCCGCCGTTTCACCACCGTGGAGACGGCCACTCTGATGGTCATCAAGCGCAGTGGTGTCACCGAGCCGTTCTCCCGGGAGAAGGTGATCTCGGGCGTCCGCAAGGCCTGTCAGGGCCGGCCGGTCACCGAGGACGCACTGGCGCAGCTCGGCCAGCGGGTCGAGGAGTGCGTGCGGGCCAGCGGCAGCGCCGAGCTCTCCACGCATGACGTGGGTCTGGCCATACTCGGGCCGCTGAAGCAGCTCGACGTGGTCGCCTACCTGCGGTTCGCCAGTGTCTACAAGGCCTTCGACGGTCTGGAGGACTTCGAGGCCGCCATCGCGGAGCTGCGCGTCGAGCGGCCCCGCGACGCGGAGGACTGCGCACCCGTGCCGGTCCCCGCCGCCGCCCCCTAGCGGGCGGCCGTACCCTTGCGGCCCTCCGGGGCCCCCGCGCGCCCGAAGAACGCGCACAAACCGTAGTAAAAGGTGCACGGCGGCCGGCCGACCGGCTGCCCGCACACCAGGAGAAGCGAACCAGTGGTGCCCGGAAGGTTCGGGGCGCCCAGGGCGTTTGCCCAGGAGGAGGACCAGAAGTGACAGACACGACGAGCGGTTCCGCGCGCGGGTCGAAGGCCGGCAAGGCGACCAAGGCGGCCGGCAAGGCCCCCGAGGGCGGCCTGCGGATCGGGCGCATCTACACCACCCCTGGCGTGCACCCCTACGACGAGGTCAGCTGGGAGCGGCGCGACGTCGTCATGACCAACTGGCGGGACGGCTCGGTCAACTTCGAGCAGCGCGGCGTGGAGTTCCCCGACTTCTGGTCGGTCAACGCGGTCAACATCGTCACCTCCAAGTACTTCCGCGGCGCCGTCGGCAGCCCGCAGCGCGAGTGGAGCCTGAAGCAGATCATCGACCGGGTGGTGCTGACCTACCGCGCCGCCGGCGAGAAGAACGGCTACTTCGCCTCCCCGCAGGACGCCGAGGTCTTCGAGCACGAGCTGACCCACGCCCTCCTCCACCAGGTCTTCAGCTTCAACTCGCCGGTCTGGTTCAACGTCGGCACCAAGCAGCCCCAGCAGGTCTCCGCCTGCTTCATCCTGGCCGTCGACGACTCCATGGAGTCGATCCTCGACTGGTACAAGGAAGAGGGCATGATCTTCAAGGGCGGCTCGGGCGCCGGCCTGAACCTCTCCCGGATCCGCTCCTCCAAGGAACTGCTCTCCTCCGGCGGCAACGCCTCCGGCCCGGTCTCCTTCATGCGCGGCGCCGACGCCTCGGCCGGCACCATCAAGTCCGGCGGCGCGACCCGCCGGGCGGCCAAGATGGTCGTCCTGGACGTGGACCACCCGGACGTCGAGGCCTTCATCGAGACCAAGGTGAAGGAGGAGGAGAAGATCCGCGCGCTGCGCGACGCGGGCTTCGACATGGACCTCGGCGGGGACGACATCACCTCCGTCCAGTACCAGAACGCCAACAACTCGGTCCGGGTGTCCGACGAGTTCATGACCGCGGTCGAGAACGGCACCGAGTTCGGCCTGCGGGCCCGGATGACCGGCGAGGTCATCGAGACCGTCGACGCCAAGAAGCTGTTCCGCAAGATGGCCGAGGCCGCCTGGGCCTGCGCCGACCCGGGCATCCAGTACGACTCGACCATCAACCACTGGCACACCTGCCCGGAGTCGGGCCGGATCAACGCGTCCAACCCCTGCTCCGAGTACATGCACCTGGACAACTCCAGCTGCAACCTCGCCTCGCTCAACCTGATGAAGTTCCTGAACGACGACGACACCTTCGACGCCGGGCGCTTCGCCAAGGTGGTCGAGCTGGTCATCACCGCGATGGACATCTCCATCTGCTTCGCCGACTTCCCGACCGAGAAGATCGGCGAGACCACCCGCGCCTACCGCCAGCTGGGCATCGGCTACGCCAACCTCGGCGCCCTGCTGATGGCCACCGGCCACGCCTACGACTCCGAGGGCGGCCGCGCGCTGGCCGGCGCCATCACCTCGCTGATGACCGGCACCGCCTACCGCCGCGGCGCCGAGCTGGCCGGCGTCGTCGGCCCGTACGAGGGCTACGCCCGCAACGCGGCCCCGCACCAGCGGGTGATGAAGCAGCACGCGGACGCCAACGCGGCGGCCGTCGCGGTCGACGACCTGGACGCCCCGGTGTGGGCCGCCGCCACCGAGGCCTGGGCCGAGGTGCTCCGCCTCGGCGCGCACAACGGCTTCCGCAACGCGCAGGCCTCGGTGCTCGCCCCGACCGGCACGATCGGCCTGATGATGGACTGCGACACCACCGGTGTCGAGCCCGACCTCGCCCTGGTCAAGTTCAAGAAGCTGGTCGGCGGCGGCTCGATGCAGATCGTCAACGGCACGGTGCCGCGGGCGCTGAAGCGCCTCGGCTACCAGGACGAGCAGATCGAGGCGGTCGTCGCCCACATCGCCGAGCACGGCAACGTGGTCGACGCCCCCGGCCTGAAGCCCGCGCACTACGAGGTCTTCGACTGCGCGATGGGTGAGCGGGTCATCTCCGCCATGGGCCACGTGCGGATGATGGCGGCGATCCAGCCGTGGATCTCCGGCGCGATCTCCAAGACGGTCAACATGCCCGAGGTGGCCACCGTCGAGGAGATCGAGGAGATCTACTTCGAGGCGTGGAAGCTCGGCGTCAAGGCGCTGGCCATCTACCGCGACAACTGCAAGGTCGGCCAGCCGCTCTCGGCGAAGACCAAGACCCCGGCGGCCGCGGTGGCCGAGGCCGCCCCGGCGGCCGAGAAGACCGTCGAGAAGGTCATCGAGTACCGCCCGGTCCGCCGCCGCCTGCCCAAGGGCCGGCCCGGCATCACCACCTCCTTCACGGTCGGTGGCGCCGAGGGCTACATGACCGCCAACTCCTACCCGGACGACGGCCTCGGCGAGGTCTTCCTGAAGATGTCCAAGCAGGGGTCCACCCTCGCGGGCATGATGGACGCCTTCTCCATCGCGGTCTCCGTGGGCCTCCAGTACGGCGTCCCGCTGGAGACGTACATCTCGAAGTTCACCAACATGCGCTTCGAGCCGGCCGGTCTGACCGACGACCCGGACGTGCGGATGGCCCAGTCGATCGTCGACTACATCTTCCGCCGCCTGGCCCTGGACTTCCTGCCGTTCGAGACCCGTTCCGCGCTAGGCATCCACTCCGTCGAGGAGCGCCAGCGCCACCTGGACACCGGCTCCTACGAGCCCGTCGAGGAGGACCTGGACGTCGAGGGCCTGGCCCAGTCGGCGCCGCTGGCCGCCGCCCCCAAGCCGGCCGCCGAGCAGCCGAAGGCCGTCGCCCCGGCGACCGCGAAGGCGCACAACTCCATCGAACTGGCGGAGATCCAGCTCGGCCTGAGCGCCGACGCACCGCTGTGCTTCTCCTGCGGGACGAAGATGCGGCGGGCCGGCAGCTGCTACCTCTGCGAGGGCTGCGGCTCGACCAGCGGCTGCAGCTGACCGACACCGGAGCGCCCGGGGCCGGACCGGCCCGGGTGACCGGTACAGACGGCTCGGACGGCTCGGACGGCTCGGACGGCTCGGACGGTTCGGACGGCTCGCGGGGCTCGCGCGGGTGAGCGACCACGTCGCACGGGAGGGATCGGCTTCGGCCGGTCCCTCCCGTTCTGCTGTCCGGCGCCCGGGCCCTGCCCGGCCGCCCCGTTCCGGCGATCGCCGTGGTGGGGTGGGTGCATGATCGTGGAGACGCTCTGGGAGCGGGCACTTCATCAGTCGGGGGCGCACTCGGCGGTGGCGGCGGGCGAGGGCCTGGTGGTGGTGCACGAGCGCCGGACCCGGCTGGTCGGTCTGGACGCGGGCGACGGGGCCCCGCGCTGGGACGTGCCCGGGGGGACCTGGCCGCGCGCGGTGGTGGTCGCCGACGGGCGGTGCCTGGTGCTGCCCCAGGCGCCGGACACCCTGGACTGCCGCGACCTGGCCGACGGAACGGTGGTGTGGAGCGCCCGGCTGCCCCGGCACACCGGTCATCTGGTGGTGGCGGACGGCGTGGTGCTGGTCGGCGGGTGGCGCGGATACACCCCGCTCGCCGCGTTCGACCTGGGGGACGGGCGGCCGCTGTGGCGCGGAACGGAGCCCGTGCGTACGGGGCACCCGCTGGTCTGGGGCGGCGGGGTGCTGTGCGGCTCGGGCCTCGATGTGTGGCTGGTCGACCCGCGCACCGGCGCGGAGCTCGCCCGGTGGCGCCTGCCCGGAGCGGCAGCCCACGGGGCGGTGGCGGACGCGGAGTTGCAGCCCGTGTTCACCGCGCTCGACCCCGACCGCTGCGTGGTGCGGTGCGGCCCGCGGGCGTTGGTGCTGCTGCGGCGCTCGGCGGGGACGGCCGGGAGCTGGTTCTCGCACGACGCGGACCTGGCGGCTCGGGCACCCGAGCTGTGCGGCGCGGTGCTGTGGCTCCGGGAGCGGCGGGCCGGGTGGGTGGCGGTGGATCCGGCCGACGGACGGCGGCTGTGGACCGTGGCCGGCGGTCCCGCGTCGGCGTGGGGTGTCGCCGAGGTCGGCGGTGGCTTCGTGGTGGTCGACGAGGGCGGGTCGCTGCTGAGGCTGGACGCCGACGGCCGGGTGCTCGGGCGGCAGCCGGTGGGCCGGCGGATCTCCGCGCTGCACGGCTTGGGTGGGGGCCGGGTGGCCGTCTCGGGGAAGGGGACGCTGAAGGGGCTGGCGCTGGGGTGGGCCACGGGTGCGGCAGGGTTGTCAACGAGGGTTGACACATCCGGGTCGTCAACCTAGGTTGACATCATGAGCGAAACGAAGCAACTCGCGGAGGCCGCGGGCGGCAGCGACCCGGCCGTCGGGCTGCGGGCGGTGCGGGCCCTGCGGGACCTGGCGGACCGGCTGGAAGAGCTCCAGGTGGGCAATGCCCGTGGCCGGGGCTGGTCCTGGCACGAGATCGCGGTCTGCCTGGGGGTCACCCGGCAGGCCGTGCACAAGAAGTACGCGCGCAAGCTGTCGGGAATCGGAGAGGACTGACCATGTTCGAGCGATTTTCGGAGGGTGCTCGCCAGGTCGTGACCCTGGCCCGGCTGGAGGCCGAGCGGATGGGGCACCCGTACGTCGGGACCGAGGACCTGCTGCTCGGCGTGCTCGGCCGCAGGCCGGACCCGGCCGCGGCGGTCCTCGTCGACGCCGGGCTGGACCAGGAGGCCGCCCGCCGGGCGGTGCTGCGGCTGCTCGGCGGCCCCGGGGGCGAGGTCGACGGGCAGGCGCTGGCGGCGATCGGCATCGACCTCGCCGCGGTTCGGGAGGCGGTCGAGGCGAATTTCGGGGCGGGGGCGCTCGATCCGGCGCCCGGACCGTCCACGAACCGGCGCCGGGGTGCGATCCGGTTCACGGACCGCGCGAAGAAGACCCTGACGCTGGCCCTGCAGGCGGCCGTCGGCCGGGGGAGCCGCCGGCTGGAGGCCGGTGACCTGCTGCTCGGCCTGTTGCGTGAAGGTGGTGGGCTGGCGGTGCGGGTGGTGCGTGACGCGGGTCTCGATCCGGCGGAGGTCGAGCGGGATGTGGAGGTCGCTCTGGGGTGAATGGCGACTGTTCATGTGCAGTTGTACGGATGCAGAGGGTTCGGTTTGCACAACGGAACGTCAACTGGTCGGTTGAGTCCGTGTGCTGAATCGATATGATCTGATGACCGCGTGTACTGATCAACCGCCCGGGGCGCGCCCCTGCAGCGCACCCCGGGCGGTCGCGCGATGTCGACCGCCTGCCGCTGCCGCCTGCACCGAGGACCGGATAGATGAGAGCTCGCACGCGCCCCGCCCGCGCGGCGTACCAAGGTCGGGACCTCGGCACCGGACTATGGGCGGCCCTCGCGGTCCTGCTCGGCGTGGCCGCCGCGGCCGGCGCGGTCGCCGTCGCCCCGGCCGGACACCGGGCGGCGGTGGCCGGCACCGCGGGCGGCGCCGTCCTCGCCTGGTGCGTGCTGGTGGTGATCGCCGCCAGGCTGGCCGACCGGGCCCGCCGGGCCGAGGCCGAGCTCACCCTGGCCCGCCGGGAGCTGGCCGCGACCCAGGCCGAGAGCGCCCAGCTGCACACCGACGTCACCGCCGCCCACAATGTGGCGGCCGCCCTGCGCGCCGCGCTCGCCGAGGCCCAGGCCGGGACCGAGCACGACCGCGTCGAGCTGCACGCCCTGCGCACCGCGCTCGCCGAGGCCGACGCCGAGGCCGGGACGCTGCGCGCCGCGGTCCGCACGGCCGAGCAGGAACGGGCCGACCTGCAGGCCCTGGCCGACGAGACCCTGCCCGAGGTGATCGGCCGGCTGCGGGCCGGCGCCGCGGTCAACACCGTGCTGGCCGGCCGCCCGGCCACCGCGCACGACGCCCTGCTGCGCACCGTGGCCGAGGAGATCGGCCGGGGCGAGCGCCAGCGCGCCGCCGCGCTCGCCGTCTGCGCCACCGCCGCCGGCCGGGTCCAGGCGCTGGCCACCTCGATGCACGCCGAACTGCGCGAGATGCAGCACCGGCACGGCGACGACGTGCTCGGCGACCTGCTCGGGCTGGACCACTCCACCGCCCAGGTGGGCCGGATGGCCGACAGCATCGCGGTGCTCACCGGCGCCCGCTCGGGCCGCCGGTGGACCAAGCCGATCGCCGTGGAGTCGATCCTGCGCGGCGCGCTCGGCCGGATCGGCGCCTACCAGCGGGTCCGGCTGCACTCGGCCTCCACGGCCGCGGTGGCCGGGTTCGCGGCCGAGGGCGTGATGCACACGCTGGCCGAACTGCTCGACAACGCCGCCAACTTCTCGGCGCCCCCCGCCGAGGTGCACGTGTACGTCGAGGAGGTCCACTCGGGCCTGGTGATCACCGTCGAGGACGGCGGTCTCGGCCTCGGCGGCACCTGGCTGCGCCGGGCCGAACAGGCCGTCTCCGCCGAACCGCTGGACCTCACCGCGCTGTCCGCCGGGACCAGGCTGGGCCTGGCGGTGGTGGGCTCGCTGGCCCGCAAGCACGGCCTGTCGATCTCCTTCCGCCCGTCCGCCCGCGGCGGCACCGGCGTCGTGGTGCTGATCCCCGAACAGCTGGTCACCCACCCGAACCCGGCGCTGGCCCAGGCCCTGGCGGCCGGCACCTCCCCGGACCGGCGCGCGGCCGACCACCGCCCCGCCCTGGAGCCGCACCGCCCGGAGCCCCGCCGCGCCGAGCCGGTGCGCGCCGAGAGCCCGCGCACCGAACCCCTGCGCACCGAACCCGTGCGCGCCGGGACGCCGCTCCCCGGCGGCGCCGAGGCCGGCACCCCGGCCGACGGCGCCCCGGGCGACTCCGGTGCGGCCGGGCCCGGCGGCCTGCCCCAGCGCCGCCGCGGCTCGACCCTGACCGGCGCCACCACCGCCTCCCGCACCATCGCGCCGGCTCCGTCGGCGCAGCCCGTACGCCCCGGCGGCGCGGCCCTGTCCGCGGCCCGCTTCGGCGCCTTCCGGAAGGCCCTGCAGCAGGGGCCGGAAACCACCGACGCTCTCCCGAAGGACGATTCCTGATGAGCAGCACCGACCGTGATCTCGACTGGCTGTTGGAGAACCTGGTGAGCGGCACTCCGGGGGCGCGGCACGCCCTGGTGCTGTCGGCGGACGGCCTGAAGCTCTGTCACACCCTCGGGCTGGGCACCGACCAGGCGGACCAGCTCGCCGCCATCGCCTCCGGGATGCAGAGCCTCGCGCACGGTGCCTCGATCGAGTTCGGTGACGGGTCGGGCGGGGTGCGGCAGTCGATGACCGAGTTCCACGGCGGCATCCTGTGCATCGTGGCGGCCGGTGAGGGCGCGCACCTCGCGGTGGTCACCGACGACGACGCCGACGTGGGCGTGGTCGGGCACAACATGCACGGGCTGATCGAGCAGATCGGGGCGTACCTGAGCGCCCCGCCGCGCGAGATCGAGGCCGGGGTGTGAACGCCCCCCGGAACCTGCCGGGCCGGGACGAGGACCCCGACCGGCTCTACACCGTGACCAAAGGGCGCAGCCGCCCGCCGGAGCACGCCTTCGACCTGGTCACGCTCATCGTCACGGAGCGGGACGCGGCGCCGGGCATGCAGTCCGAGCACGCCAGGATCCTGCGGCTGTGCGCGACCCCGACCGCCGTGGTCGAGGTCGCGGCCGAGCTCGGCCTGCCGGTCAGCGTGGTGAAGATCCTGCTCGGTGACCTGCTGGAGGCCGGCACCATCACGGCCCGCCACCCCAGGTTCGCGCCGAACAAGGCCCGCCTGCCCGATCTCGACATGCTGAAGCAGGTGCTCCATGGTCTCCAACAGCTCTGACACCGTGGTGCTCGCCGACCGGGTGCCGCTGCGCAGCACCGCGGAGAACGCGCTCAAGATCGTGGTGGTCGGGGGTTTCGGGGTCGGCAAGACGACCTTGGTGGGTGCGGTGAGCGAGATCCGCCCGCTGAACACCGAGGAGACCATGACCCGGGCGGGCGAGGGGATCGACGACCTGTCGGCGGTCCGCGACAAGCGGTCCACCACGGTCGCCTTCGACTTCGGCCGGATCACCCTCAACGACCAGCACGTGCTGTACCTGTTCGGCGCGCCGGGCCAGGAGCGGTTCTGGTTCCTGTGGGACCGGCTGTTCTCCGGGGCGCTGGGCGCGGTGGTGCTGGTCGACACCCGCCGGCTGGAGGAGTCCTGGTACGCCATCGACCGGCTGGAGCAGCACGGGACGCCGTTCGTGGTGGCCCGGAACAACTTCGACGGCCCGGCGCACACCCTGGCCGAGGTCCGGGCGGCGCTGGACCTGCCGGACCACGTCCCGCTGGTGGACTGCGACGCCCGTGACCGGGAGTCGAGCAAGCAGGTGCTGATCGAGTTGCTGCGGCACCTGCACCGGCTGGCCGAAGCCCAGAGAGCTGTTGTGGAGGAGACGCTGTGACCGAGCCCGCGACCACCCCGCCGCCCGGCTGCCCGGCGCACGCCGGCGCCGCCCCGCTGTACGGGCCGCGGTTCCAGACCGACCCTTCGCAGGTCTACCAGGAGCTCCGCTCGACGCACGGTCCGGTGGCCCCGGTGGAGCTGGCCGGCGGCGTGCCGGCCTGGCTGGTGATCGGGTACCGCGAACTGCAGCTGGTGACCAGCCAGTCGAAGGTGTTCGGCCGGGACTCCGACCGCTGGCACCTGTGGCCGGAGATCCCCGCGGACTGGCCCCTGAGGCCGATGATGACCTCCGCCCCCTCGGTGATGTACGCGGAGGGCGCCGAGCACCAGCGCCGCCGGGCCGCGGTGGACGAGGCGCTGGCGTCGGTGGACCCGTACGAGCTGAAGAAGTACTGCGAGGAGATCGCCGACCGGCTGATCGACGAGTTCGCCGGGCGCGGTGAGGCGGACCTGGTGGCCGAGTACGCGCACCAGGTGCCGCTGCTGGCACTGTGCCGGATGTTCGGGCTCGGCGACGACCAGACGCCGCGGCTGATCCGGGCGCTGGTGGCGATGGTGGACGGCGGGCCCGGCGCCCAGGCCGGCGCGGTCGACCTGCTGGCGGTGATGCTGGAGCTGGTGCAGGAGCGGCGGGTGAACCCGGCCGCCGACATGACCTCGGTGCTGGTGGCGCACGAGGCCGGGCTGACCGACGACGAGATCATGCGGGACCTGCGGGTGCTGCTGATCGCGGGCCACCAGACCACGGCGTACTGGATCTCCAACGCGCTGCGGCTGATGCTCACCGACGACCGGTTCGCGGCCTCGCTCTCGGGCGGCCGGCGCTCGATCGGGCAGGCGCTCGGCGAGGCGCTCTGGGAGGACACCCCGACGCAGATCTTCGCGGGCCGCTGGGCGACCCGGGACACCCAGCTCGGCGGCCAGAGGATCGGCAAGGGCGACATGGTGCTGCTCGGGTTCGCGGGCGCCAACGCGGACCCGGCGGTGCGGCCCGACGGCGGGCGTCCGGCCGAGGGGAACCGGGCCTACCTGAGCTTCTCCTACGGGGACCACGGGTGTCCGCACGCGGCGGCCGAGGCGGCCGAGGTGATCGCGACCACGGCGATCGAGGTGCTCCTGGACCGGCTGCCGGACCTGCGGCTCGCGGTGGCGGAGAGCGCGCTGGTGTGGCGGCCGTCGGCCTGGGTGCGGGCGCTGGTGGCGCTGCCGGTGGCGTTCACGCCGGGCTACGTGGCGGACTGAACCGGCCCGCGTCCGAACCTGACCGGCCCCCGGCCGCGTTCGCCCCTGTGTCCGCCGTGGGTGCGCCCGGGCCGCCCGGTGCGGGCGCGCCCGCACGACTGCCCAAGGCCGACCGACCCGACCCGTGAGTGATGGAGAGTGAGCGGATGACCGCCCCGATCGTGATGGACCCGATCGTGATGGACCCGATGGCGAGCGACAACGTGGCGGAGGGCGCCCGGCTGCGCGCGGCCGGCGCGGTGGTGCCGGTCGAACTGCTCGGCGGGGTGCGCGGCTGGGCGGTCACCCGGCACGCGGAGGCCCGTGAGCTGCTGACCGACCACAGGCTGGTGAAGGACGCCGCGCACTGGGCGGCGTACCAGCGCGGCGAGGTGCCGAAGACGTGGCCGCTGATCGGTCTGGCGGTGCCCGGGCCGTCGATGGTCACCACGGACGGTGCCAAGCACCGGCGGCTGCGGGCGATCGTGGCGCAGGCCTTCACTCCGCGCCGGGTCGAGCTGATGCGGCCGAAGATCGAGGAGATCACCGCGAAGCTGCTGGACGACCTGGCGGCGGCCGGACCGGTGGTGGACCTGAAGACGGTGTTCGCCTTCCCGCTGCCGATGTCGGTGATCGGCTGGCTGCTCGGGGTGCCGGAGCGCGACCACGCCTACATTCGGGAGTTGTACGAGCGCTTCTTCAGCAGCACCACCGAGCCGGAGGACGTCCCGGCGACCATCGCCGCCCTGAACGCCTTCGTCACCGACCTGGTGGCGGCCCGCCGGGCCGACCCGGGCGACGATCTGACCAGCGCCCTGCTGGCGGCCGACGTCGAGGGCGGTGCGCTGAGCGACGCGGAGGCCGCGGCCACCCTGCGGGTGATCATCGCGGCCGGTCACGAGACCACCGTCAACCTGATCAGCAACGCGGTCCGGGCCCTGCTCACCCACCCCGACCAGCTGGCCCTGGTGCGCTCGGGGCAGGTCGGGTGGGCGTCGGCGGTCGAGGAGTCGCTCCGCTGGACCCCGCCGACCAGCAACTTCCTGTTCCGCTTCGCCAGCGAGGACATCAAGGTGGCGGACACCGTGATCCCGCAGGGCGAGCCGGTACTGATCTCGTACAACGCGATCGGGCGGGACCCGGCGCAGCACGGGATCACGGCGGAGGTGTTCGACCTCACCCGCGACCCGATCCGGCACCTGTCCTTCGGCCACGGCCCACACGTCTGCCCGGGCTCGCCGCTGGCCCGGCTGGAGGCCGGGATCGCGCTGCCGGCGCTGTTCGAGCGCTTCCCCGACCTCGCGCTCGCGGTCGGCGACGAGGAGCTGCGGCCGAGCCCGTCGATGGTGGTCAACAGCCTGCGGGAGCTGCCGGTCCGGCTCTGAGCCCGGCTCGGGTCCGGTGCGTGTACCGAGGGCCGGGCGCCTGCCCGGCCCTCGCTCCGCCGTGGTGCCGCAGCACAGCCGTGTTACGACTGAGGCACCGGCCGGTGAAGGTCGAACGCATGCCTTGGCCACGAATGACTGGTGGGTTAACGTCTAAAAGCCAGCGATCGCTGGGTAGACAATCTCCGGTTCAGCGCAGTGTTGTTCTGTCGTACTGCTGGCATGCCCATGCCCTGACGAGGAGGACTCATTGACCGCCACTTCGACCGCGACCGAGGGATGCCGATGAACGGGACGCATCGGCGCCGCCTGCTTGCCGTACCAGCCGTGCTCGGCTTGGTACTTGCCGCAGCCTGCTCGAACAGCTCGGGCGGGTCCGCCAAGGGTGACGGGGCGGACGCCGCCCCGCTGACCGGCGACTGCGCGAAGTACCAGGCCTATGCCGGCCACTCCGGCACCAAGGTGACGATGTTTGCGTCGATCCGCAGCCCGGAGTCGGACTCGCTGGAGAAGTCCTGGTCCGAGTTCAGTTCCTGTACGGGCATCAAGATCGTCTATGAGGGCTCCCCGGACTTCGAGTCCCAGCTCCCGGTGCGGGTGGCCGGCGGGAACGCCCCGGACTTCGCCATCGTCCCGCAGCCCGGACTGCTCGCCCAGATGGTGAAGACCGGCAAGGTAGTGAAGCCGCCGGCCCGGACCGTGGCCAACGAGGACAAGTGGAGCCCGGTCTGGAAGACCTACGGCTCGGTCAACGGCACCTTCTACGCCGCGCCGATGAGCGCCAACATGAAGTCGCTGGTCTGGTACTCGCCGAAGGCGTTCAAGCAGGCCGGCTACGAGGTCCCGAAGACCTGGGCCGACCTGATGTCGCTCAGCGACAAGATCGCCAAGGCCGGCGGGGGCAAGCCCTGGTGCGGCGGGATCGGCTCCGGCACCGCCACCGGCTGGCCGGCCACCGACTGGCTGGAGGAGGTCGTGCTCGGCACCCACGGCGGTGACGTCTACGACCAGTGGGTCAGCCACAAGCTCAAGTTCAGCGACCCGAAGATCACCGAGGCGATGCAGACGGTGGCCGGCTGGATGCAGAACCCGGCCTGGGTCAACGGCGGCATCGGCGACGTGAAGTCGATCGCCACCACCACCTTCCAGGACGCCGGGACCCCCATCCTGAGCAGCAAGTGCTGGATGCTCCAGCAGGCGTCGTTCTACCGCGCCCAGTGGCCCCAGGGCACCAGCATCGGGCCGGACGGCGACATCTTCGCCTTCCACCTCCCGGCCGTGAACCCGTCGGTCACCAACCCGGTCGAGGGCGGCGGCGAGTTCGTCACCGCCTTCTCCGACCGGCCCGAGGTGCAGGCGGTGCAGGACTACCTCTCCAGCGCCGACTGGGCGAGCAGCCGGGTCAGGGTCTCGCAGGGCTGGGTCTCCGCCAACCAGGGCGTGGACAAGAGCCTCTACACCGACCCGATCGACCGGCTCTCGGCAGACGCGCTGACCGACCCGGCGGCGACGTTCCGCTTCGACGGCTCCGACCTGATGCCCGCCGCCGTCGGCGCGGGGCAGGAGTGGAAGTCGCTCACCGCCTGGTTCGCCGAGGGACAGGCCATCCCGAAGGTGGCGGCCGACATCGACGCGGCCTGGCCGCAGTAGCCGGCCCCACCGGGCAGCGCGGGTCCACCCACCCGCGCTGCCCCCGCCGCTCTCCCGCCCGGCGTCGTCCCTGACCGCTCCGGTCGACCCCGACCTCCTCCGGCCCGCCCGCCCGTGCGGGCCGTCACCCGTGGAAGGACCTCCGTATGCCGACGGCCTCGCTCGCCACCGCCCGGCTGGCCGAATCGGCATGGGCGGACGCGTCGGTCAAACTCCTCAACAGCACCGTCGCCATGGTCGGGTTCGTGGTCGCGCTGCTGGTGGTGTTCGGCCTGACGAGTCTGGTCCGCGGACGGCTGTCCCGGCCGCTCACCATCCTGGTGCTGCTCGGGCCGGCCCTGCTGCTGCTCTTCGTCGGCCTGGTCGTGCCGCTGCTGCGGACCGTCTTCCTGAGCCTGCGCAACGACGACTCCACCCGTTTCCTCGGTGCCAAGAACTACGTCTGGGCGCTGACCACCGAGTCCGTCCAGCAGGTGCTGCAGAACACACTGCTGTGGCTGGTGGTCGCACCGCTCGCGGCCACCGGGCTCGGCCTGCTGCTCGCGCTGCTGGTCGACCGGATGAAGGGCCAGGCGGTCTACAAGTCGCTGATCTTCATGCCGATGGCGGTCTCACTGGTGGGCGCCGGCATCATCTGGAAGTTCGTCTACGAGGCCCGGGACGCCGCCCAGCCGCAGGTCGGGCTGCTCAGCCAACTCGCCGTGAGCCTCGGCTGGGAACACCCGCCGAACTGGATCCTGTCGCAGCCGCTCAACAACTTCCTGCTGATGGTGGTGATGGTCTGGGTCCAGACCGGCTTCGCCATGGTGGTGCTCTCCGCGGCGATCAAGGCCATCCCGGACGAGATCACCGAGGCGGCCCGGCTGGACGGTGCCGGGGGAGTCCGGCTGTTCTGGTTCGTCACCGTCCCGATGATCCGCACCACCCTGGTGGTGGTGCTGACCACCGTCATGATCACCACACTGAAGGCCTTCGACATCGTCCGCACCATGACCGGCGGCAACTTCGGCACCCAGGTGCTGGCCAACGAGATGTACGAGCAGTCGTTCGTGCAGTACAACGTCGGCCGCGGCAGCGCGCTCGCGGTGATCCTCTTCGTGGCCGTGCTGCCGCTGGTGGCGTACAACATCGTCCAACTGCGCAAGGAGCGTGCGACCCGATGAGCGAGACCGCAGTTGGCCGCACCGCCCGCGCCCGGGCGGCGGCGGCCGGGGTCCGGACCGCCCGCAAGTCGCTCGGCAGCCCGCTCGGCTCGCTGGTGGTGATCGTGGTGACCGTGCTGTGGACGATCCCCACCTTCGGCCTGCTGGCCACCTCGCTGCGGCCCAAGCAGGACGTGGCGAGCAGCGGCTGGTGGGAGGTGTTCGTCCACCCCGACCTGACCCTGTCCAACTACCACACGGTGCTCTTCGAGGGTGGCTTCAGCGTCAGCGGCGGCCTGATGCCGTACCTGGTGAACTCGCTGGCGATCAGCCTGCCGGCCACGCTCTTCCCGCTGGTGCTGGCGGCGATGGCGGCGTACGTGCTGGCCTGGGTGCGTTTCAAGGGGAGCGACACCGTCTTCTTCGTGATCTTCGCACTGCAGGTGGTGCCGCTGCAGATGGCGCTGATCCCGCTGCTGCGGCTGTTCTCCGGAGGTGCGCACCTCGGCTCGCTCACCATCGTCCCGGCGGTGGACCTGAGCGGGACGTACGTGCCGGTCTGGCTCGCGCACACGATGTTCGCGCTGCCGCTGGCCACCTTCCTGTTGCACAACTTCATCTCCCAGCTGCCGCGGGACCTGATGGAGGCGGCGGTGGTGGACGGCGCCTCGCACTTCAGGATCTTCACCTCGATCGTGCTGCCGCTGTGCACGCCGGCGCTCGCCTCCTTCGCGATCTTCCAGTTCCTCTGGGTCTGGAACGACCTGCTGGTGGCGCTCACCTTCGCCGGCGGGTCGGCCGACGTGGCGCCGATGACCGCCAGGCTGGCCCAGCTCTCGGGGTCGTTCGGCGGGCGCTGGGAGCTGCTGACGGCCGGGGCCTTCCTCTCCCTGATCGTCCCGCTGGCCGTCTTCTTCGCGCTGCAACGCTTCTTCGTGCGTGGTCTGTTGGCCGGTTCCGTCAAGGGCTGACCGGATTTCGGGTTGACCTGTCCCAGGAATGTGGTGATTCCAAGGACATGACCGCCTTCCAGCCGGTACACCGGTAGCGGCGATTCCGCCGCTGGTGTGGTAATCCGATCTGGGGGCTCGTGTGAGGTTCAGGAAACGTGTGTCGGGCCTGGTGGTGGCCCTGATGGCAGCTGCGGCACTGGTCGCGGCCCCGGCCCAGGCGGCTGGCACGGCAACGCTCGGTACCACCACGGTCGGCGGCTCGACCGACTCCGGTGACTCCAACCACATGAACACCTCGCGCTACGTCACGGGCTCCAACGGTGGTGCGGTC
Source organism: Kitasatospora sp. NPDC048540 (assembly GCF_040651175.1). Classification (NCBI taxonomy): domain Bacteria; kingdom Bacillati; phylum Actinomycetota; class Actinomycetes; order Kitasatosporales; family Streptomycetaceae; genus Kitasatospora; species Kitasatospora sp. NPDC048540. The sequence continues at coordinate 30,791 of NZ_JBEZIR010000009.1, read as the reverse complement.
AGCAGTGTCAGCGTCTACGTCGGCGCCGTCGACGCCGCGCCCAACAACCAGTACCAGGTGGGGATCTACACCGACGCGTCCGGCAAGCCCGGCTCGCTGCTCGCCAGCAGCACCTCCGGCACGCTCAGCGCCAACAGCTGGAACACCCTGGCGCTGACGGCCACCCTCGCCCCCAACACCCCGTACTGGCTGGCCTACAACAGCAACGGCAGCTCGGCGGCGGTCAACAACCTCAAGTACGCCGGCGGCGGCACCAGCGGGTACAGCGTCGGCGGCACCGCCTTCGGCACCTGGCCGGCCGCCTTCGGCACCGCCGCGACCGAGAGCGTCAGCTTCTCGATGTACGCGACGTACACGCCGGACGCCGGCACCGTGACCCCGCCCGGCGCGGGCCCGGGCAACGAGGGGCCGATCCTGCTCGTCAGCAACCCGGCCAACCCCTACACCCGGTACTACACCGAGATCCTCAAGGCCGAGGGCCTCAACTACTACAAGGTCAGCGACCTCTCCGGGGTCTCGGCCGCCACCCTCGCCTCCTATGACGTGGTGCTGCTCGGCGAGTCGTCGCTCACCCCGGCCCAGGTGAGCATGTTCACCACCTGGACCAACGGCGGCGGCCGGCTGATCGCGATGCGGCCCGACAAGCAGCTCGCACCGCTGCTGGGCCTGACCGCGACGCCCGACACGCTCAGCGACTCGTACCTGAAGATCGACACCTCGGCCGCCCCCGGCGCCGGACTGACCGCCGACACCATGGGCTTCCACGGCACCGCCGACCGGTACACCCTGAACGGCGCCACCGCCGTCGCCACGCTCTACAGCGACGCCAACACGGCCACCGCCAACCCCGCCGTCACGCTGCGCACCGCGGGCACCGGCCGGGCCGCCGCGTTCACCTTCGACCTGGCCAAGTCCGTGGTCCAGACCCGGCAGGGCAACATCGCCTGGGCCGGGCAGCAGCGCGACTCCACCGACGGCTACGAGGCCAGCGAGATGTTCTACGGCACCGGCGGCCAGCCGGACTGGAACAACCTCGACAAGGCGCTGATCCCGATCGCCGACGAGCAGCAGCGCCTGCTCGCCAACCTGATCACCACCATGGACCTGGCCAAGAAGCCCCTGCCGCGGTTCTGGTACTTCCCGCGGGACGTCAAGGCCGTCGTGGTGATGAGCGGCGACGACCACGGCATCGGCGGCACCGTCGGCCGCTGGGACGGCTACATCGCGCAGAGCCCGCCCGGCTGCAACGTGGCCAACTGGGAGTGCGTGCGCGGCTCCTCGTACATCTACACCGACGACCCGATGACCCCGGCGCAGGCCCAGGCCTACACCGACGAGGGCTTCGAGGTCGGCGTGCACGTGACCACCGGCTGCAAGCCGTGGGGGACCGCCGCCAACCTCCAGTCCGTCTACGCCGCCCAGCTGGGCGAGTGGAAGTCCAAGTACTCCACGCTGCCGACGCCGGCCAGCAGCCGCACCCACTGCGTCGAGTGGGACGACTGGGCGACCCAGGCCAAGACCAAGCTGGCCAACGGGATCCGGCTGGACGAGGACTACTACTTCTATCCGGCCTCCTTCACCAAGGACCGGGCCGGCTACTTCAACGGCACCGGCCAGATCATGAAGTTCGCCGACACCGACGGCAGCGTCATCGACGAGTACCAGGCGACCACCCAGCTGACCGACGAGTCCGGCCAGTCCTACCCCTCGACCGTCAACACCCTGCTGGACGCCGCCTACGGCAGCCAGGGCTACTACGCGGCCCTCACCGCCAACATCCACACCGACTACGCCGCCTCCACCGCGTCCGACGCGATCATCTCGGCCGCCAAGGCCAAGGGCGCCCCGGTGGTGTCGGGCCGTCAGATGCTCACCTGGCTGGACGGGCGCAACGGCTCGGCCTTCAGCAAGATGGCGTGGAACGCCAACAAGCTCACCTTCGACATCACAGGCGGCACCAACGGCCTGCGCGCGATGGTCCCGGTGACCTCGGCGGCGGGCACCCTGACCGGCATCAGCCGGCAGGGCCAGGCGCTGACCTACCGGAGCGAGACCATCAAGGGCGTCGCCTACGCCTTCTTCGACGGCACCGTCGGCTCGTACAGCGTCACCTACGGGCAGGACACCACGGCACCGACCGTCACCGGGACCTCCCCGGCGTCCGGCGCCACCGGCGTCGCCCCGTCCTCGGCGGTCCGCTTCAACTTCAGCGAGCCGCTCAACCCGGCGACCGTGTCCGGTTCGACCGTCACCCTGAAGACCACCTCCGGCTCCACGCCGGTGGCGGGCACCGTGACGTACGACTCGGCGACCAACGGCGCGGTCTTCACGCCGTCGGCAGCACTCGCGCTGACCACCGGCTTCACCGCCACCGTGCAGGGGGTGAAGGACACCGCCGGCAACACCCTGGCCGCGCCCTACAACCTGGCCTTCACCACGGGCGGCGCGCCGCCCAAGACCATCGGCAACACGGCGGTCGGCACCCTGATCGACGACACCGACTCCAACCACATGAACGGCAGCAAGATCACTACTGGCGCCGCGCCCGTGCCGCTGACCTCGCTCAGCGTCCACGTCGGCTCGGTCAGTGCGGCCCCCAACAACCAGTACCAACTGGCCGTCTACACCGACAACGCGGGCTCGCCCGGCACCCTCGTGGTCTCCACCGCGAGCGGCACGCTGTCGGTCAACGACTGGAACACGGTGCCGGTCAGCGTCACGCTGGCCGCCAACACCACCTTCTGGCTGGTCTACAACAGCAACGGGACCACCTCCTCGGTCAACAACATGAACTACAGCGGTGGCACCGCGGGGCAGGGTGCTTACAGCAGCGGCGGGGTGCCGTTCGGCACCTGGCCGTCCGACTTCGGCCCGGCGGTCAAGGACTCGCTGGCCTACTCGCTGTACGGGTCCTACTGACCGGACCCGCTGTCGGCCCCGGAGGGGCGCCTGTGTCACAACTCTGCGACACAGGCGCCCCTCCGGGGTTTTGAACCTGTTCAGAACGATCGGTTCGGGCCTAGAGTCGCCAGGGTTCGCACGTGCCGGGCCTCCGCCCGGGCCTCCGGCGAGGCTCTGACGTGCCCGGTCGTCCTGAGGGGGAGTCATTTCCACATCGTCCAATCCACCCACTCCGTCGGAGCCCGGGGCGGAGGTGTCCGCGCCGGGTGTTGAGGCGCCCGAACCGGGTGTTGGGGTTGCTGAGGCCGGGGCTGGGGCTGGGGCCGGGGCGGGGTCCGGGGCCGGGGTCGGTTCCGCGCCCGGGGCCGCCGCGTCCGTGGGTACGCCTGTGGGTACGCCTGTAGGGGCGCCCGTGTCGAAGCCGTTCGGGGCTACGGGGGCCGGGCCTGCTGGGGCCGGAACTTCTGCCGGTGCCGGTGCCGGAGTTGGTGCGCCGCGTGCCGCTGGGCCGCAGGCCGGGCGGCCTCCGGTCCCGCCGCAGATGAATCCGTACCGCTCGCCGTACCCCCAGACGCCACCGCCGGCCTGGGTCAAGGCGACCGAGCCGCAGAAGCCCGCGTCTCCCGGCCCCTGGGTCGCTTTGGCGGGGATCGGGGCAGGGCTGGTCACGGCGTTGCTGCTCGGCGACGGACTGGGTGTCAACCTGCTGATCTGCGCGCTCGCGGCGGCCGGTGTGGCCGCGCTGACGGCCCGGTCCGCCCATCGGCGGGCCCGGCCCTGGACGCTGGTCTGGGCGGCTTCCGCGCTGGGTCTGCTGATCGTTCCGGCGGTCAGCGCCGCGGCCTGGCCGACAGCCGTGGCCATCCTCGTCGCCGCAGGGGTGGGATCGCTGGCCCTGCACGGCGGCACCCGATGGGCGGGTGTCCTGCTCGGATCGGTGGGTTTCTGGGGTCACTTGATGACCTCCGTGCCGTGGGCCGCAGCCGGGCTGCGGACGGACAACCTTCCGTCCCGCAACCGGGTGGTGCCGGTACTGAAGGCGGTGGCCGTCTCGGTGGGCCTGCTGGTCGTCTTCGGTGCACTGTTCGCCAGCGCCGACGAGACGGTGGCGAACCTGCTTGGCGACCTGACGCCCAGCATCGACGTCGACGACCTGCCATTGCGGGTCCTGCTCTTCGTGCTGGGCCTGCTGGTGGCGCTGGGGGCGGCACACACCGTCGCGGCCCCGCGCCGGTGGGACCGGCTGCCGATCGCACCGGGCAAGCCCCGAAGCCTGGTGGAATGGGCGCTGCCCATGACGGCGCTCAGCCTGCTGTTCGGCGTCTTCGTCACCGTCCAGGCGGTTGCGGTCTTCGGCGGCGGCCTCGACGCGGTCAGGACCAAGCCCGGTGTGATCCCCGCGGAGTTCGCGAGGGAGGGGTTCTGGCAGCTGCTCTGGGTCATCGTGCTCACCCTTGCCGTGGTGGTCCTCGCCGCGCGGTGGGCGCCGCGTGCGACGGCGGGGGACCGGTTGACAGTGCGGGTGCTGCTGAGCGTCCTCTGTGCGCTCACGGTCGCCGTGGTGGCCTCGGCCATGTACCGCATGCATCTGTACGTCGACGCCTTCGGGCTGACCCGGTTGCGGGTCTCGGTCGCCGCGGTCGAGCTCTGGCTCGGGGTGGTGTTCGTCCTGATCGTGGTGGCGGTGCTGATGGGCTCCCAGCGCTGGCTGCCCAGGGCCGTGGTGCTCAGCGCCGTGGTGGGTGCCGCGGTGCTCGGCCTGATCACCCCCGACTCGCTGATCGCCGAGCAGAACGTTGCCCGGTACGAGCGGACCGGCAAGGTCGACGTGGCCTACCTGCGGAGCCTGTCCGCCGACGCCGTCCCGGCGCTCGACCGGCTCACCGGCGACCGGCGGGCGTGTGCCCTGGAACTGATCAGCGCGGACCTCGCCGACGGTGCGCCCTGGTACGCGACGAGTCTCTCCGAGGCGCGGGCCCGTGCGATCCTGCGGGACCGTCCGGTGCCGCAGGACGCGTCCAAGGCCTGCCGACGGCTGGGTGTTCGGACGGGCGACGAGTATCCGTAAGCGGCAGGGCCCGTGCGGGTGGGCGGGGCGGGCGGGGTGGCGTCGGCGGGGTAGTGCCCTCGGGGCGACGCGCGGCGTGGCAGGTCGAACCGGGGCCGAGCGCCGGGGAGGGAAGGCCGGGTTCGTTGGGCGGGGCCTCTGGCTGGGATCTCAGGGCCGGGGTCTTAGGACCGGGGCCCTGGCGCCGGGATGTTGGGGATCGGGAGTCGTGGGCTGGAAGTTGGGGGCCTGAGCCACCACGGTCCGGGCCGACGGCGGGCGTGCCGGGGGGCACGTCCGCCGTCGGCGTGCGACCGGGGCCGCGTGTGGGCCCCGCGTTCGCCGACGGCGGACCGTCAGATGGCTATCCCGGCAGCTCCGTCGGCGGGCAGGTCACTCGCCTTGGCCTTGACCACGAACAGCGCCGTCAGCAGGGCGACCACGGCGAGCGCGGCGCCGACGATGAAGGCCTGGCCGATGCCGTGGGCCAGCACTGCGCTGTACCACTGGCTGCCGACCGGGAAGCCGCCGCTCTTGGCGGCGGCCGCCTGCTCCGGGGTGGCGTGAGCCATGAAGTCCGGGAACTGGGCCTTGGACTCGTCCTTGGCCGCGGAGCTGAACACCGTGGTCAGGATCGACAGGCCGAGCGCACCACCGATCTGCTGGGTGGAGTTGAGCAGACCCGACGCCGCGCCGGTTTCGTGCCCTGCCACGCCGGCAACCGCGAGCAGCATGACCGGGACGAAGATCAGGCCCATGCCGAAGCCGAACACGACCGTCGGGCCGAGGACCCCGGTGACGTACCCGCTGTCTGCCTTGAGCTGGGTCAGCCAGGTGAGGCCGACCGTCACCAGCAGGGCGCCGCTCGCCATGAACAGCTTCGGCCCGTACTTGGCCTGGAAGGCCGAGGCGATCTGCGCGGCGATGATGATGGCCACGCTGATCGGGAGGAAGGCCACGCCTGCCTTGAGCGGGCTGTAGCCGATCACCGTCTGCACGAAGATCGTGATGTAGAAGAAGATGCCGAACATGGCCGCGGCCAGGCAGAGCATCATGATCAGCCCGCCGGTGCGGTTGCGGTTGCGGAACAGGTGCAGCGGGGTGATCGGCTGGTCCGTCCGCCGCTCGATCACCACGAAGGCGAGGATCAGGACGATGCCGGCCGCGAAGGAGACGACCGCCAGACCGTCGCTCCATCCGTCGGAGGCGGCCCGGATGAAACCGTAGACCAGCCCGACCAGGCCGAGGGTCGAGGTCAGCGCACCCGGCACGTCGAAGCGGCCGTCCTGGCGCTCCGACTCGCTGATGAAGCGCGGTGCCGCGACGGCGATCAGGATCGCGATCGGCACGTTGACGAAGAACACCCAGCGCCAGTCGAGGTACTCGGTGAGCGCTCCGCCGGCCAGTAGGCCGATCGCCGCGCCGGAGCCGGCCACCGCGGAGAACACCCCGAAGGCGCGGTTCCGCTCGGGGCCCTCCTCGAAGTTGGTCGCGATCAGGGCGAACGCGGTGGGTGAACAGATGGCTCCGCCGATGCCCTGGAGGGCCCGCGCCGCCAGCAGCATGCCGGCGTCCTGCGCGATGCCGCCGATCAGCGAGGCGAGGCCGAACAGCAGCACGCCGACGATGAAGACCCGGCGACGCCCGAGGATGTCGCCGATCCGGCCGCCGAGCAGCAGCAGGCCGCCGAAGGCCAGGGTGTACGCGTTGATCACCCATGACAGGCTGGTGTCGGAGAAGCCGAGGGCGAGCTTGATGTGCGGCAGTGCGATGTTCACGATGGTGGCGTCGAGGACGACCATCAGCTGCGTGGCGGCGATGACGGTGAGGGCGAGGCCCTTGTTCGGCCGCCGCGCGGCGCCGGGTGGAGCGGACTTGCTGAGCGTTTCCGATACAGCCATTGCTGGTCCCCCTGTAGCTGGCTACTGCTGTTCGATTGGTGCTCGACTGGGTGGTGCTCCGCTGGGTCGTTCCGGACCGGCTCGTCCTCTGCCGATCCTCCGACCTCCGAGGCTTCGGGCCCGTCGGTCGGCGCGGTGGGCAGGGAGCAGCCCGGAGCCGTGCATCCCCGTGCGAGTGAACGGGTGCGTTCACTATGCGGGACGATAGTGGATCGACTATTGTGAACGCAAGCGTTCTCTAGGATTGGTGATGATGAATCAGGCGGTTGGGCGGGACACCACCGGTCCGGCGGGCTCGGGAACTCCGGCCGACGCTGGCCCCGCGGCCGGAGCAGGGCGCAGGCGCGGCAGGGCCCTGGAGGTGGCGATCTTCGAGGCGGCGCTCGACCAGCTCACCTCCGGAGGGTTCGCGCGGATGACGATGGAGGGGGTGGCCGGGGCCGCGCAGACCGGGAAGGCCGCGCTGTACCGGCGTTGGACCTCCAAGGCCGATCTGGTCGTGGACGCCCTGGGCTCAACTCTCCCACCCCCTACGGACATCCCCAACCTCGGGTCCGTCCGGGCGGAGTTGGTGCAGCTCATGGCCCATCTCGGCGAGATGATGAACTCCCGGGCCGGGACCGCGATGCGGGCCCTGATGGCCGAGCTCGACCACGAACAGGCCCTGCCGTTCAAGGGATTCGTGCTGGACCGGGTGATCGAGCCGGTCACCGGTACGATCCTCGCGATCCTCCGCCGTGGCGAGGAGCGCGGTGACGTCCGGCGCGGTGCGGCCACGTCGTTGGTCGCCGATGTCGCGCCGGCCATGATGCTGTACCGGGCGAAGGTCTGCGAGGGCCCGCTCGACGCCGGGTTCTGCACGGAGCTGGCGGAGCAGGTGCTACTTCCGATGATCAGGCCCTGATCCCTGAGGGGCGTCGCCCCGGCGGCCGGCCCCGGACGTTCGCCGGGGCGGTCCGCGAGGTCGGTCCTCCGGCCGGCTGTAGGGCCGGTCGCCGTGGTTGCCGGCCGTCCGGGCGCGTAGCGGCGAGGCCGTAGGCTGGGATCTGCCAGCCCGGAAGCGAACGGACCGAACGATGCCCTATGACCCCCCGACCCACTCCGTCGAGCGCTCGCTGCGCAGGGCCGGCGCCCGCGTGGTGGTCGGCCTGGACGAGGTCGGGCGAGGTGCCTGGGCCGGCCCGGTCACGGTGGGTGCCGCGGTGACCGGGCTGCGTCGCCCGCCCGAGGGGCTCACCGATTCCAAGCTGCTCACCGAGAAGCGCCGCACCGCGCTCGCTACGGTGCTCGCGGACTGGGTGGTGGCCTCCGCCATCGGCCAGGCCTCGCCGCTGGAGTGCGACGAGCTCGGCATGACCGCCGCCCTGCGGCTCGCGGCCAACCGAGCGCTCGCGGCGCTCCCGGTCCAGCCGGACGCGGTCATCCTGGACGGCAAGCACGATTACCTGGGCGGCCCCTGGCAGGTCCGTACGGTGATCAAGGGCGACCAGTCGTGCGTCTGCGTCTCCGCGGCCTCCGTGCTGGCCAAGGTGCAGCGAGACGCGTTGATGGCCGAGCTCGGTTCGGATCTCCCCGCCTACGCGTTCGAGGACAACGCCGGCTACCCGTCCCCGGTGCACCGCGCCGCGCTGGAGGAGTACGGGCCCACCGGACACCACAGGCTGTCCTGGGCCTACCTCGACGCGCTGCCCCGCTGGCGCCACCTCAAGCGGGTCCGTGCGGTGGAGGCGGCCGAGTCGGCGGACGAGGCGCGGGGCGAACAACTCGCGCTGGGTTTCTGACGGCTGACGTTCACTTCGGCGACGCCCTGTCAGCGCCCGAGCGCCGCGGACGGGAGCCTCGGGCCCGGATTCAGGTGTCCAAACCGTGGGGCGCCTGTGCGCATCCGACCGGCGTTTGATAGATATCCGGGTATGCCAGTCTTCCCCGAGGATCCGGAGATCCACGACAGTCTCCCGGGCCCCGGCGTTCCCTCCCCCCGCAAGCCGGACGTATCCGCCTCTCGCACGCCTGCCGCTGTGCCCGCGGGTCAGTCGCCCACGGCGCGCCCCGGGCCCCCGCGCCCGGCGCCGCCGCGTCCCGGCCCGCCGGTCCGAAACGCCCGGATCCCCAAGCCCGGCCCTGCCGCCCGGCCTGCCGCACCCGCCCCGACCGCATCGGCCCCGGTGCCCGCCGGCCCGGCCGTCCAGCTGGTCCCGGCTGCCCCCGCCCAGGCGCTGGAGCGCGCCGATGACGTGGTGGACGGGCTGCTGGAGGCCGGCCGGAGCCCCGGCGACATCCTGGTCCTGACGGTGGGCGGACCCCACCCCTGGCAGCTGCACGAGCTGTCGTTCGGCGAAGGCGCCTACTGGGCCCAGCTGGGGGAGGGCGGCGACGTCTTCTACGCGGACGCCGACACCACCCGCCCGGTGCGGCGCGAGGTCGTGGTGCTGGTCGTCAACGACACCCGCCCCGCCCGGATCGAGCAGGCGGCCCGCAAGGCGCTCGGACACGCGGCGGCCCTCCTGGTCGTCTGCGGCGACACCGCCGCTGCGGCCCCTGCCCTTCCGGAGCCCTCCGACCGCCCCGTCCCCGCGTGATCCGACGATGACGCCCTGACCAGGCGCCTGACGGCGTGGCCCCGGCCCCCGGTCCGGGGCCACGCCGTCAGGCGCGCTTCCGGTTCGCTGCCGGTGCGAATCCCGGCGGTGACGGTCAGCGGGCCGCGGAGCGACGGACGACGGCATCCAGCGGTGCCACCGGTGCGGACGACGAGAGCTGGCCCAGTGACCAGGCCGGGCCGAGCCGGCTCGTCGGGGCCGGTCGGCCGGTCCGGCCCGGGCTGCTGGCAGTCAGCGGCCAGGGGGCGGCCTCCGCGTCCCGGGCGACCCAGGTCGGCAACTCCGTCACGGTGCGCATCGGGCCGTCCACCCAGGATCCGGAGTGCGGTTCGGCGCCGCTACGGCCGTCCCCGAGCGCGTGCCAGCCGGCGGGCGTCAGTGTGAGGTAGGCGCCGCAGCGCAGCCCGTGCAGCGCCGAGGCGTCGCGCAGGGCCCACATCCAGGCGCCGTCCTGCTCGGTCCACTCCGGTCCGCCCTCGCGGCAGCGCAGCAGGACGGCCGTCCGGACGGGTGTGGCCAGCCGCAGGTCGTGCGGGGTGATCCGGCGCAGCTGGCCGAGGATCGCGTTTCGGTGGTGCCAGCCGTCGGTGGCGTGCGGTCTACCGGTGAACGAGGCCGACGCGACCACCCGGTCCAGCGGGTCGAGCACGGTGAGCACGTTCGTGCCCGGCTGGGGGAGGTGTCGTTGGTGCAGTTCGGCGACGAACGCGCCCGGTGCTCCCGGCAGTGTGACGCCGGACCCGGCCCAGGTCTCCAGGTCGATCGTCCGCGCGCCGTCGCAGGGGGTCTGACCTCGGTCCATACCGTTGATCACGATCCTCCTTCCCGGGCCCGCAGGCGCGCAGGTGCGGGCGTACGCCGAGGGCCTGGTCCGCGGACCGGGCTGTGGATACCGCCCAATTCTCGGGTCAGACCGGGTCGAGCGGCAACGATGAAATGACGAACGCCGCCCGAAAGCCGGTGTTCTGCCGGATATATTCCACCGCGCCGGTGGCGCCATTCGGTGACGGAGGGATCAGTTCGAGCGGCCGTCCCGAGCGGCCGCCTTCGCGGGGACGGTCAGGCGGTCGGCTTCGCCGGTGGCGGCCTCCCGGGCACCGGCTTCTGCGCCCGGTCTCCGGTGGCCGTCAGGGACGACCACCGGCGGCGCGGTCCGGGATCGGCTGCTCAGCCCTGCACGGCGAGGACGAGCGGCAGCACCGCGTCGGCCCCGGCCTGGCGCAGCAACCGTGCGGCCACGGTGACCGTCCAGCCGGAGTCCACCGAATCGTCGACCAGCAGCACCGGGCCGGGCGTGGCCGCCAGCGCGGACCGCAGGTCGGGCGGTACCACCAGGGCGCCGGAGAGCGAGTGCAGACGTTGCGCGCTGTTGCTGCGCGGGCCGTGCGGCGGCTGTCCGTGGGCGTACTCGAGCCGGCCCAGGAGTGGCAGACGCCCGACCGCGGCCAGTCGTTCGCCGAGAGTCCCGATCAGGGCCGGACGGGTGGCCGAGGGGATCGTCACCACCCCGACCGGGCGGGCCGGCCGGGAACCGTCGTCCGAGGCCGGACCGGCCCAGCCGCCGGGCCCGCGGGCCCAGTCCGCCAGCACGCTGACCATCGCGTCCAACACGTCGGCGGGCACCGGTCCGTCCGGGGCCTGGTCGCCGAGCAGCGCGCGCAGCCGGTTGCCCCAGCCGATGTCGGAGAGCCGGCCGAGCGCCCGGCCGGTCTCGGCCTGCTCGCCCGCCGGGATCCGGCCCTTCAGGGAGACCCCGATGGCCTCCATACCGGTCGGCCACAGCCGCCGGGGTTCGAACAGGACCCCGGGGCGGCCGAGCGCGGCCCGGGCCGCGGCGAGCGACTCCTCGGACACCTCGGGGCCGTACCGCAGGCCCGCGCAGTTGTCGCAGCGGCCGCACGGCGCGGCCTCCGGGTCGTCCAGCTGGCGCCGCAGGAACTCCATCCGGCAGCCGGAGGTCGTCGCATACTCGCGCATCGCGCCCTGCTCGGCCGTTCGGGACTCGGCCACCTTGGCGTAGCGCGCGGCGTCGTACGCCCACGGCTGCCCGGTCGAGGTCCAGCCGCCGCGCACCCGGCGCACCGCACCGTCCACGTCCAGCACCTTGAGCATGGTCTCCAACCGGGCCCGGCGCAGATCCACCCGCGGTTCGAGCGCCGCCGTGGACAGCGGTCGGCCGGCCTCGGCGAGCGCGTCGAGGGTGCGCCGGACCTGCTCCTCGGGCGGGAAGCCGAGCGAGGCGAAGTAGCGCCAGATCGCCTCGTCCTCGCGGCCGGGCAGCAGAAGCACCTCGGCCCGGTCGACTCCGCGGCCTGCCCGGCCGACCTGCTGGTAGTAGGCGATGGGGGAGCCGGGCGAGCCGAGATGCACCACGAAGCCGAGGTCGGGCTTGTCGAAGCCCATCCCGAGTGCGGAGGTGGCGACCAGGGCCTTGACCCGGTTCGCCAGCAGGTCGGCCTCGGCGCTGCGGCGGTCGGCGTCCTCGGTGCGGCCGGAGTACGACGCCACCGGGTAGCCGCGCTCGCTGAGGAAGGCGGTGACCTCCTCCGCGGCGGCCACCGTGAGGGTGTAGATGATGCCGGAGCCGGGCAGCTCCGCCAGGTGTTCGGCGAGCCAGGCCAGCCGGTGCGCGGGATCGGGCAGGGTCAGGACGGCGAGACTCAGGCTCTCCCGGTCGAGCGGGCCCCGCAGCACCAGGGCCCGCTCGTCGGAGCCGCCGGTGCCGAGCTGCTCGGCGACGTCGGCGGTGACCCGGGCGTTGGCGGTGGCGGTGGTGGCGAGAACCGGGACGCCCGGCGGCAGCTCCGCCAGCATCGTCCGCAGGCGTCGGTAGTCGGGTCGGAAGTCATGGCCCCAGTCGGAGATGCAGTGCGCCTCGTCGACCACCAGCAGACCGGTGGAGGCGGCGAGCTTCGGCAGCACCTGGTCCCGGAAGTCGGGGTTGTTCAGCCGCTCGGGACTGACCAGCAGGACGTCGACGGCGCCCGTCGACACCTCGGCCTGGATGCCGTCCCACTCCTCGGGGTTGGCCGAGTTGATGGTGCGGGCGTGGATGCCGGCCCGGGCCGCGGACTCCACCTGGTTGCGCATCAGGGCGAGCAACGGGGAGACGATCACGGTGGGCCCGGACCCGCGGCCCCGGAGCAGGGCGGTCGCGATGAAGTACACCGCCGACTTGCCCCAGCCCGTGCGCTGGACCACCAGCGCCCGCCGGCCGTCGACCACCAAGGCCTCGATGGCGGCCCACTGGTCCTCACGGAGGGTGGCCGAGGGACCCGCCAGTTCGCGCAGGACCGCCTCGGCCCGGGTCCGGACGGCGGAACGGTCGACGGGCTCGGCGGGGTGGTGCGGTGTGGGCTGGTCCATGACTCCATCAATACCGCGTGTCGCGGACAAACAGCCAACGGCGCCCGGGTGGGCGGGCCCGGCCGCCACATCACCGGACCGTCCGGCGACCCGCTGATCGATCCGCTGGTCAGCCGCCGGTGGTGCGGTTCGGGGTGGGAAAGGCTGCTCCGAACGAGTGAGCAAATGCTGGACCCCCCGAGTTATCCACAGGAAAATCCGAACTTCGGGCAACCCGCCGGGCCTGCGCCACGCTTCTCACCATGAACGACGAACGCACCTCCACGCCCCCCGGTCCGCTGCCCGACCCCGTCCCGGGGCCGCTCCCGGGCCTCCGCTCCGACCCGCTGGCGGGCCAGCTCCCCGTCCGGATGCGGGGGCCGGCCGACATGGCCGAGATGCTTCCTTACCTGCTCGGGTTCTTCCCCGACGACAGCATCGTCGTTGTCGGCCTGCAAGGGCCCGAGCTGCAGCAGGGCGGGGTCATCCGGGTCGACATCCCCGACGAGCCGGCCGCCTGGCCGAGAGTTGCCGGCGACACCGCCCGGCTGCTCGTCGAACTCTCCGAGCGCCGCGACGAGCGGCCCGCGCAAGTCCTGGTGTACCTCTGCCGCGATCCGGACGCCGAGGTCGGCCCGGGGCGCGCAGTCCTCGCGGGCCTCGCACCGCTCGCGGCCGCACTGTCCGAGGCGTTCGAGCGGGAGGGCGTCGGCGTTAAGGAGTCGCTCTGCGTGTCCGCCGGGCGCTGGTGGTCCTTCCTGTGCACCGGGTCCGGCTGCTGCGACCCCGGAGGCACACCCATCCGTTCCAACCTCGGACCCGGTCCGCTCGCAGCTGCTGCCACCTTCGCCGGGCTCGCACCACGGGGCAGCCGGAAGGCGATCGTGGCGGGCCTCGCCCCGGTCGGCGACCCGGAGGCGGACGCGCTGCGCGAGGCGATCGAGCAGGCGGGCGCCCCCTTCATCCGCGAGCTCGCCGGGCCCGGTGGGCGGACCGAGGCCGTCGCACGGACGGCCGAACTGCTGGCCGGCGCCATCACCGAATTCCGGGCCGGAGCCCGGTCGATCGACGCCACGCGGGTCGCCCGGCTGCTGGTCGGCCTCCAGGACAAGCTCGGGCGCGACCGCGCGGCCGAGTACACCGAACCGGACGAACTCGTCGCCGCCCAGCGGCTGTGGCGCTTCCTCAGCCGACGCTGCGTGCCCCCGTTCGAGCACCTCGCCCCGCCGCCGATGACGCTGCTGGCCTGGACGGCCTGGCTCGCGGGCGACACGGCCACCGCCCGGATCGTGCTCTCCCGGGCCCTCGACATCGACCCGAAGTACACGCTCGCCCAACTGCTGCACGAATCGATCAACGGTGGACTGATGCCCGACAGACTCCTGGAGAGCGTCCGCCAGGAGCGGGCCGGCCGGGCCGTCCTGCCGGACCACCCCGGCGCGCTCGGCCCGCCGCCGCGCAGTCGCCGCGCCGAACCGCCCGACGGCCGGGCCGAACCGCCCGACGGCCGGGCCGAACCGCCTGGCCGCCGGGCCGAACCACCCAGCGGCCGCGGCGAACCGCCCAGCCATCCTGCCGAACCGGCCGGTGGCCGACCGGCCGAAGCCACGCCTCCGCCGCGCCATGAGACGCGCACCCACACGACATCCACCGGGCACAAGGCCACCCGGGGCCGCAGGGACGAAGCATCCGAGGGGCCGCCCTCGGATCCCGCCCAGCCCTCGACCCCCTCCACCTACACGGCCGACGGCCGGACCGCCGAGCGCGGCGCAGAGGTGACCGGTGACGAGTGGGCCGGAGGCGGCCGGGCCGCCGCGACCGGAGCCGTTCCCCGCAGACGCCCAGCTCGCCGCCGCAGGCTGCGCCTTCCGGTACAACGCCGCCCGCAGGACCGCCCGGCGGAGGCCTGAGATGGCCGCCCTGCGTCGCGGGCCACGCGGTGCGGTGTCGGCCCGATCGGCACCGACCCGGTCCCTGCCGGCCCGATCCCAGCCGGCCCGGGCGGTTCCGCTAGAGCTCCCCGCGTGCCATCCGGATCAGCCGGTCGAGTACGGCGCCGCCGCTGACCCGAAGCCCGTCGTGCTCCCACTCGTTGGTCACCCAGGTACGGACGTTGCGCACGGCGCGCGCCGTCGCCAGCGAGTCTGCCGCGTCGACGTACATGTCGTCCTGGTAGACGGCCGCGTACACCGGCACCTCGTTCGCGGCCAGCTTGTCCAGGTCGTACAGGTCGGGCCAGTCGGTCCGATCGGCCAGCAGGTGCGCGGTCTCCCGAAGCGGTCGCAGCGCGGGGTCGGTCTCGAACAGCCAGGGGTAGATCATCTCCCCGGTGAACAGCACCGGCTGCTCGGAGGCCAGCGCCTGCTCCGCGTCGAACTCGGGGAACTCCTTGCGCACTCGCTCCGCCGCCCACCCGGTGCAGCCGCCGTCCACCGATCGCTGACCGTAGATCGACTCGTGCATCACGGCGTACAGCGGTCCGGAGGCGAAGGACAGTTGCGCCTGCACCCCGGCCATGAAGGTGTCGGACAGTTCCGGCCCATCCACGCCCTCCACCCAGGCCTCCTCCAGCAGGTAGTGCAGCGTGCCCGAGCCGGACCCGCCGCCGAGCAGCATGCCCAGCCCCTGGAACGCCTGGACGGTGAGCATCCCGCCGTCCGGCAGGGGAGCGGGCCGTCCTGCGAGGTGGGCGGCGATCCGCCGGACCGCTTCGACATCTCCCGGGTAACGGCGGTAGTGCGCCGCGTTCTTGTCCGCCACCCGCGGGTAGGCCGTGCGGTACACGTCATCGGCGGAGGTGCGCAGGCCGGCCAGACCACCGGTCACGAACGCCTCGCGTACGCCTTCCGGCGCCTGCGACAGGTAGGTGAGTGTGCAGAAGCCGCCGTAACTCTGCCCGAGCAGGCTCCACTTGGTGTCCTCGCCCAGCAGCAGGCGCCGGATCCGTTCGGCGTCGCGGACGATCGAGTCGGCACGGAAATGCGTGAGGTACTCCGCCTGCTGCTGCGCGTCGCCGCGGCCGGCCAGCGTCTGGCGGTTGGCCGGGGTCGACCGGCCGGTGCCCCGCTGGTCGAGCAACAGCACGCGGTAGCCGTCCAGGGCCCGGCCCAGCCAGCCGTCCCGGCCGAGCGGCCGTCCGGCCTTCCCGCCGGGCCCGCCCTGGAGGAAGAGCAGCCAGGGCAGATCCTCGTCCTCGCGTCCGGCGGCCACCACCTCGCGGGCGTACACCTCGATCCGCTCACCCTCCGGGCGCCGGTGGTCGAGCGGCACACGGAACACGTGGTCGGTGGTGACGATTCCGGGCAGCCGGCTGGTGGTGGACATGCAACTCCTCGGTCCGTGCTGGTCACAGGCGTGGTACGGCAGCTCCGGCCGGGGTCTCCGTTGCGGGCGCCGCTGCTCCCGCACCGTATCCTGACGACGCACACGGACAGTCGTTGCAGGGCCATCGCCCGAAGCGGCCCGGCATCGCCGGGTGTCCACCCACGGCGGTACCGGCGATCCGGCGGCGCCCGGGGCGGGACGAGTGCACGGGCACGGGGGCGCCGGACCGGCGTGACCTGGGGCAGGTGCGGTGCGTTCACCCTGCGGGACGCAGCGGGGGCCGACCGCGCTCCCGGGCGGTCGCCACGACGGTCCGACGGCGGCCACCTCGGGGCCGGTACGGAGCGGCCGCTCGAGATTCCGCCGCACGGACCGTACCGCGGGATGTACTCTCCGGGACGGCCCCGGCCCGGTCGGGCGGGCAGCCGCCGGATCGTCCGGCAGGACGGCAGGGCAGAACCGATCGTGGGCGAACCCGCTCCCGGTCGACGGACAGCGGGAACCGACAGACCGGTCGAGCAAGGGGAGGAGAGCCCGGTGACCACCATGAGGCCAGCGCAGACGGGGCCGCAGGCCGAGCCGGGCACGGGAGAACCGGCCGCGCCGGTCGCGACGGCGCAGCCCGCGCAGTCGAGCCCCCCACCCTCGGCGCCGTCGGGCCCGTCACCCGCGATGCCGATCCCTCCCGCCCCGATCACGACCGAGCTGCCGCACCCCTACCCGCCGGCACCGATGCGGCGGCCGACGGCACCGCCATCAATGACACCGCCACCGATGGCACCGCCGACGGCAGCACCGATCGCGCCGCCGCCCGCCGGCCCGCCGATGCGCGCTCCTCAGCCCGGAGCGGCGCAACCGGGTGCTGCTCCGGGAGGTCATGCCGGTCCGCTGGGCGGTCCGCCCCCCGGATCGGTCCGGACCGGGCCCGGAGCCCCTGGTGCGGGTGCCGTCCCGCGCCAGTCGGCACCGCCGCCCAGGCCGCAGCAGGTGACTGCCCACGACGCCGTGCTGTGCGTCAACGCGCCGGCCATGGCCGCGTCCCACCCGGACGGCCAGCTCCGTGGCCACGGCCTGCACGGATTCTTCCGGGCAGGGGTGCGCACACTTGCCCGGATGGAGGTCAGGCTCGGCGGTATCGAGCCCATGCCGCTCCAGGGTGCCCTCACCTCCGCAGCGGTGGCGCGCTTCGTCGGGGCCGTCCGTCTTCCCGGTGACCCCGACCCGGATCCGGGACTGACCGTCGAGCGGGTGCGCCACGCGGACGGGGTCGAGACCATAACGGTCCGCAACACCGGAGCCCGGCCCGCCCGGCTCCCGTTGGAGATCGCGCTCGGGACCGACCTCGGCCTGCTCACCGACATCGCGGCAGGCCGGCGCTCCGCCGACCTGCCCGGACAGGTGCAGTCCGCCGGGCTGCGCTGGACGGGCCACGGCCGGAGTGCGACGGTCTCCGCCCAGCCCTCGCCGCACGCCGTACTCGCGGGAGCTGGAGTGCTGCGCTGGGATCTCGAAGTGCAGGCCGGCGCCCGCTGGTCGGTCGAGCTGCGGGCCGAACTGGAGTCCGCCCCTGCAGCGGTACGGCCGCCGACCGGTCGCGGCGCCGGGATCGCGCTCCCGTGGGCCGAACCGGAGGTCCGCACCGATGACCCCCGGGCGGCGCAGCTCATCGGCCGCTCGCTGGACACCCTCGGTGGACTGCTCATCGCCGACGCGGACCGGCCCACCGACCTCTACGCGGCGTCCGGGGCGCCATGGCGGTTCGGGCTGACCGCCTCCGACGCGCTCTGGGCGGCCCGCCTCACCCTGCCGCTCGGCACCCGTCTCGCCGCCGGCACCCTCCGTGCCCTGGCGCGGCGCCAGCATCTCGCTGCAGGCCCGGGTGCGCCCATAACCCCCGGCGGGGCATCCGCTTCGGCTCCCGCTTCGGCTCCGGCCGCCGCCCGGCCGGGGGCGTCCGCCGCCGGGTCGACGCCGTCCGCCGGCGGCTCCGACGGCACGCCGCTTCCCGCCCCGGCGGAGTCGGGCCCGGCCGGCCGGCCGGACGGGCTGATCCCCGGGCCGCTCAGACACGCGGGTCCCGAGCTGCCGCCGTCCTGCACCGCCACCGAGGCCACCCTCCTGTTCGTCACGCTGCTGGCCGAGGCCTGGCGGTGGGGGCTGGCGCGCCAGGAGGTGGCCGACCTGCTTCCCGCCGCCGAGCGTGCGCTCGGTGCGCTCCGCGGTTCGCTCGGTGACGGTACCGAGGGGCCCGAGGGCTTCGTCATCGACCTCGGCCGCACCGCGGAGGACCGACTGGCCCGACCGGCGGCCGCCAGGTGCGAGGTGCAGGCACTGGCTCACAGGGCGGCCCTGCACGGTGCGGATCTGCTCGCGGCATTCGGCCGTCCGGGCGCCGACGAATGGCGGGCCTGGGCCGCCCGGCTGCGCGAGCGGTTCCGGGAGCAGTTCTGGATCGACGACCTGTCCGGTGGCCGCCCGGCCGCGGCCCTGCTGCCCGGAGGGCGTGCGGTGCCCGCCGTCGCGGCGTCCTTCGTCCACCTGCTCGACCTCGGCCTGGCCGGTGAGGGCGAGCTCCACGAAGGACTGCTCGACCGGGAGCAGACCCGGATCCTGGCCCAGCGGCTGGTCGCCCCGGAGCTGGACGCCGGCTGGGGCCTGCGGACGCTCAGCGCCAAGTCACCGCGGTTCAACCCCCTGGGCCACCGCAGCGGGGCGGTTCGCGTCCACGAGACCGCACTGGCGGTCTCAGGGCTGTCCGAAGCGGGCTTCGAACGGGAGGCCGGGCAGTTGCTGGAAGGGTTGCTGGACGCGGCCCGGTACTTCGAGGGGCGACTGCCCGAGATGTACGCGGGCGAGCAACGGGTCGCCGACTGCCCGCCGGTTCCGCACCCGGCGGCCTGCCGCCCGGCCGCGCTGTCGGCGGCTGCGGCCGTGCACCTGGTGCTCTCGCTGGCGGGGGTCCGGCCGGACGTCCCGGCGGGACGGGTGAAGGTCCGCCCGGCCAGTACCGCTCCGTTGGGAGAGCTCCAGCTCACGGGCCTGCGGGTGGCGGGTGAACCGTTCTCGGTCCGGGTCAGCCGGATCGGGGTGGCCGTGGTCGAGGAGGCGCCGGCCGAGCTCCAGCTCGGAGCAGGCTGACACAGGCACAGGGACCTTTCGCGGGATCGACGGCCATGGTCGACCGCGCCCTCAACAGCGGACTGCCCTCCACCGGCGGAGCCCCGCATCAGGGCCACGTCAGCAGCACCGGATCCACCCCGGCCCGAGCGCTGGGATCCCGGTTCCGGAGCGGTCGGGCGGACCGGACGGACACCTGTGCCGCACGGGCTCTGTGTTTATCGTCAAAGAGACGACTATCATCGTCGCCATGTCGCGTTATGACCCGTCGGCCTTCCCCCCGTTCGCAGTCACGGTCGACCTGGTGGTGCTGACGGTTCGCGAGCACGCGCTCTGCGCGCTGCTGGTGAAACGAGGTGAGGCACCCTTCCAGGGCTACTGGGCGCTGCCGGGCGGCTTCGTGCGCCCCGACGAGGGGCTGGCCGAGGCGGCCTCTCGTGAACTGGCCGAGGAGACCGGTCTCCGGGCGTCCTCCGCTCCCGGCCAGGCCGCCGCCGGCGCGCACCTGGAGCAGCTCGCGACCTACGGGCACCCGCAGCGCGACCCGCGGATGCGCGTGGTCAGCGTCGCCCACCTGGTGCTCGCCCCCGACCTGCCGACGCCGCGCCCCGGCGGCGACGCCAGCGGCGCGCGCTGGGCGCCGGTGGTCGAGCTCCTCGGTCAGACCCCGTCCGACGGTGTACCGCTGGCCTTCGACCACGGCCAGATCCTGGCCGACGGTGTCGAGCGGGCCCGCTCGAAGATCGAGTACTCCTCGCTGGCCACCGCCTTCTGCCCGCCCGAGTTCACCGTCGGCGAGCTCCGAAGGGTCTACGAGGCGGTGTGGGGCGTCACCCTCGACCCGCGGAACTTCCACCGGAAGGTCACCGGCACACCTGGCTTCCTGCTGCCGTCGGGCGGCACCACGACCCGTCAGGGCGGCCGCCCCGCGCAGCTCTTCACGGCGGGTAGTGCCACCGTCCTCAACCCGCCGATGCTGCGTCCGGAAGCCTGACCTCCCACTGGGGGACGGGTACCGTCGGCCGGGCTCACCACTGGTCCCCTGATCGGGTGAGCTGGGCGGCCACGCCGTCCGCGCGCCATCCGTAATGCCCGAATTCGGGTCAATCGCGTCCTAATGTGCTGGCGCAGGCACACAAGGGACACCCCCGTGCCTCGCAGACCCGGTCGGACGAGGACATGGGAGCGCGCATCGATGATCCAGACCACCGGCCTGACCAAGACGTACCGGCGCAGGCGTCCACCCGCGGTACTCGACCTCACCTTCGACGCGCGGCCCGGCGTCGTCACCGCCCTGCTCGGCGCCGAGGGCGCGGGAAAGACCACCGCCGTCCGGTTGATGGTGGAGCTGGAGCGGGGGCTCGGGGTCACCCTCTTCGGTGGCCGCACGTACCGTTCGCTGCGCCGGCCCGAGCGCGAGGTGGGAGTGTTGCTCCCGACCGGGACAGCTGCCATGGGACACCCGGGACAACGGGCGTACTGCCACCTCCGGATGTTGGCCGCCTCGATCGGTGTCCCGGCACGGCGGGCGGACGAGCTGCTGGAACAGACCAGACTGGCCGGCGTCGCGGACCACCGCCTCAGGTCGTTCTCGCCCGGGATGAGCCGCCGGCTCGGGCTGGCCGCCGCACTGCTCGGCAGCCCCGGCACGCTGCTGCTGGACACCCCGACGGACGGCCTGTCCCCGCGCAGCGCGGAGTGGTTCCACTCCTTCGTCCGCTCCTTCGCGGTAGCCGGCGGGACGGTGTTGGTCACCACCCGGACGCCGGAGGAGGCGGCCGCGGTGGCCGACCGGGTGATCACGCTCGACCAGGGGCGGCTTGCATCCGACCAGCCTGCCGGCGAGTTCCGCCGGGCCCGGCTGCACCATGAGGTCTCCGTACGGGGCCCGCAGATGGCCCGCCTGGCCGACCTGCTGACCGGCCAGGGCGGGGAGGTCCGTCCGGACGGCACCACGGGCATCGCTGTGACCGGAATCGGCCGGACCGAGATCGGCGAGCTCGCCTACCGGCACGGCATCCTGCTGCACGAGCTCGCGGACCGCGTCGTCGATCGGCCGGCCCAGCACCTCGCCCTGCCCACCACCTCGGGCCGGTCGGGCCACGTCCAGCTCCAGGCCCAGCCGCAGGCACCCCACCAAGGGTCGTACCAGGGCGCCCACCCGAGTCCGCTCCACACCCCGCCCCAACCCCCGGCCCACACCCCGCACCAGGCGACGCACCAGGCCCACCACCCGGCGGCCCACCCGGACTCACCCTCGGACTCACCCCCGGCTCAGGCCGAGCCGCAGGCGCAGCCACAGCTGCAGTCCCAGAGCCGCGGCCCCGACCACCAGCGCGGCCGTCGGCATGCCCGGATCTCCGCCATCGACACGGACCCGCTGTCCACCGAGCACCTCATGGCGGACTGGCCGCAGACCCCCGAGCAGCGGGTTCCGGACGAGCAACGGGGATCGGCGGGAGAGCCGGCCCACCCAGAGCTGTTCCAACACACCGTCAGCGCGGCCCACTCCGTCGGCGCCGCTCATCCGATCGGCAGTGAGCACCACTCGCACCACTCGCACTACTCGGAGCACCAGCCCGACACCACAGTGACCCACCCGGCCCCCGGCCCCGACCACCTGAGCGAGTGACCGTGCGCGTACTGGCCTACGAGCTGCGCCGCCTGCGCAGCCTCCGCTCGACCTGGTTGATCGTGTCCGCCGTGGTGTGCTGCGACGTGGCGGCGGCGGTCGTCCTCACCCGGCAGTTGCCCGCCGGGCCGCTGTCGACGACCGAGGCGGTTCGGGCGGTCACCGCGCTGGTGCCGCTGCTTCCGCTGCCGTTCGCGGCACTCGGGGCCGGCGCGCTCGGCGCGCTCTCCTACCGGCACGAGGTCCGCTACCCGGGCCTTGCGGCCTCCCGGGTGACGCTGCTGCGGCGGCTGTGGCTGCTGGTGGGCAAGCTCGTGGTGCTCGCCCCGGTGGCGCTCGCGCTGGCGGTGCTGACCCTGACGCTGGACGCGCTGGCGGTGCGACTGGCGCTGCCGACGGGAGTGACGCTCGGGGTGTTCGACGACCCGGTGCTGCGGCCGGAGCTGTTCGTCGACGGGGCGCCGGTCGGCCCCGCCCGGTCGCTGGCGGCCTTCGTCCTGCTGGTCGTGGTGAGCGGTTGGGCCGGGCTGCTGTTCACCGCCGTGGTGCGCAGCGCGGTGGCGGGTCTGCTCGCGTTGCTGGCGGCGCCGGTACTGCTGGAGCCCGCCGCGGCGATGGCGCTGAGCCGGCTCGGCGACAGCTGGCCGCTCTGGGCGCAGGAGCTGATGCCGTTCCGGTTCAGCCTCGGCCGGTTCGGGCTCGGTTCGGGGCTGGGCTCCAGGCTGGGGCTCGCCTCCTCGGCCCGCCCCGGTCCGGTGGCCGGGCTGGCGCCGGCCGGGGTGGCCGAGCTGCTGGTGACCCTGGCCGTCCCGGGCGTGGTGCTGCTGCTGGGCTGTCTGCTCACGCAGTTGCGGCGCCGCGCGCTCTGAGCCGGCGGCGCCGGCGGGCCGCGGTCGGGTCGGTTCCGGCCCCGTACGGGTCGGGCCGACCGGGCCGGAGCCCGGCGGGCGCGGGCGGGTCCTGGACGTGGGAGCTTCGGACCACCCTTCACGCCGGTGACGGGCTGCCAGGAGCGGGGTCGGCTTCGCGTCGGAAATGAGAGGTTCTGCCTGATAAGAAGTCAATTATCCGGTCACGGGCGATCACCCTTTCGTGTGCTTTTCACGAGAATCCTCAAGGCGGACCCGCCGATCGCCGACAAAAGACGTGTGAGTACCCTTGCGCACCCCACCATGACCGCAGCCCGCCCGGCCGACGCGATCGGCACCGGCGAGTTGGACCGCTTCCCGTACGCAGATCGCCCCACCCCGCCCGCCCCGCGCTGGGAGGGCGCCGAGTCCGACCTCTCGCGGGTCGGCCGCAAGACCACCAGCAGCCGCGGCCGCGGTCTGCACGGCCAGCTGGTCCAGCAGCTCGGCCAGATGATCGTCTCCGGTGACCTCGGTGCCGACCGGCCGCTGGTGCCGGAGGAGATCGGCCAGCGTTTCGAGGTCTCCCGCACCGTGGTGCGTGAGTCTCTGCGGGTGCTGGAGGCGAAGGGCCTGGTCAGCGCCCGGCCCAACGTCGGCACCCGGGTCCGCCCGGTCGGTGACTGGAACCTGCTGGACCCCGACATCATCGAGTGGCGCGCCTTCGGCCCGCAGCGCGACGAGCAGCGCCGCGAGCTGTTCGAGCTGCGCTGGGCGATCGAGCCGCTGGCGGCCCGGCTCGCCGCCGGTCACGGCCGGGAGGACGTCCAGCACCGGCTGGTGGAGCTGACCGAGATCATGAGCCACGCCGGTGCCCAGGGCGACGTGGTCAGCTACGCCCGGGCCGACGCCGAGCTGCACGGCCTGATTCTGCAGATGGCCGGGAACCGGATGCTGGAGCACCTGTCCGGCATCGTCGGCTGCGCCCTCCAGGTCTCCGGCGGCCCGGCCACCACCTGCGACCGGCCCTCGGACCCGTCGCTCAGCCTGCACGTCCGCCTGGTCGACGCGCTCGGCGCCGGGGACGGCACGGCGGCCGAGGCGGCCATCCGCGCGCTGCTCACCGTGCACCCGGCGGAGGTCGAGCCCTCCGTCCCGGCGCCCCGCGAGCACTGACCGGGGGGTGGAACCCCGACCGGAGGCGGCTCCAGGCCCTTCAGCAGCCCGCCCAGGGCGGCCGGAGGGCCATCGCCGCAGTTCCAGGGCTCGGCGGGCCGCCTCTCGGACCCCGGACCCGAACAGCACCCCGGTCCTCGGCCGTCCGCCCCGCGCCGACCGGCCCCGCCCCGCCTCACCCCGCTGCACCGGCACCCCCGGCACCCCGGCCCGGTGCCCGACCCCTCGAACGGCGCCCCGAACGCCGCCCCGGGTAGCACCCCGAACGCCGCCTCGGACGGCACCCCAGCGACGCCCGAGCAGCGTTCCGAGGGCGGGTGGCATCACAGGTACCTCACGGACAGCACGCGATTCGGACACGTTGCAGGAACGTCACGCCCGCCCCGCTTCCCACTCCGCCCCTGCCCGCCGGCGCCCGGTCCACCTCCGCTCCACCCCCGCGCCGGCCCCGCGGGCCGAGCGGTCGGCGCAGGCGCCGCAGGGCCTGCGGCCGCGGTCGGCGCCTCGGGCACGCGGATCCGGCCGGCGGCCGGAGGGAATCCTCCGCAGCCGGTGAAGCTCCCCCGAACGGCCACCCGAACAGCCCCCGGCGAGCCGCCGCGCCGCGATGTGACGGGCGCCACGAAGAGCATGCGTAACACTTGAGGAGCGGCAGCGATGTGTACGGAGCGGAAGCAGCTCCGGAACAACACAGGCATGTCAGAATGCTGTGTTGGTCTGCGGCGCTGCTGCCGTCCTAAAGACCCAGTCCACGTCCCCACCCCCGAGTCGGTCCGAACCGTCACCGCGCGCTGTCGTGCGGGACGGGACCCCGCCGCCCCGGGCAGCCGGGCCGGGGTTCGAGTCCACTCATCGTCCGAGAGGTTGTTCGTGTCGGCCAGCACATCCCGTTCGCTCCCCCCCGAGATTGCCGAGTCCGCGGCTCTGCTCGCGCTCATCGAGCGGGGCAAGGCCCAGGGGCAGATCGCCGGTGACGACGTGCGCCATGCGTTCGAGGCGGACCAGATCCCGGTCACCAAGTGGAAGAACGTCATGCGCAGCCTCAACCAGGTGCTGATTGAGGAGGGGGTGGATCTGATGGTCAGCGCCGCCGAGCCGGCCGGCGCCAAGCGCAAGAGCGTTGCGGCCAAGAGCACCACCAAGCGCACCGCCACCAAGGCGGTCACCACGCGCACGCCGTCCGCCCCCACCAAGCCCCCGGTCCGGATCGCCCCCGCGGCGACCCCGTCCGCCGCGGCCGTCGCCGCTGCGGTGGCCGCCGAGGTCACCGTCGTCGAGACGGTCACCGAGATCGGTGCCACCGCGAAGAAGGCCGTGGCCGCGCCCGCCAAGAAGGCCGTGGCGAAGAAGGCCACCGCGCCCGCCAAGAAGACCGCCGCCAAGAAGACCACCACGGCCAAGGCCGCGGGCAAGGGTGGTGACGAGGAGCTCGCCGGAGACGAGGAGCTGCTGGTCGAGGACGCCGCCCTGCCGGCCGACAAGGCCGAGGCCGAGCCGGAGGAGGAGTCGGAGGGCTTCGTCCTCTCCGACGACGACGAGGACGACGCGCCGGCCCAGCAGGTCGCCGTCGCCGGTGCCACCGCCGACCCGGTCAAGGACTACCTCAAGCAGATCGGCAAGGTCCCCCTGCTCAACGCCGAGCAGGAGGTCGAGCTCGCCAAGCGCATCGAGGCCGGCCTGTTCGCCGAGGACAAGCTGTCCGCCGCCGACAAGCTGGCGCCGAAGCTCAAGCGCGAGCTGGAGATCATCGCCGAGGACGGCCGCCGCGCCAAGAACCACCTGCTGGAGGCCAACCTCCGCCTGGTGGTCTCGCTGGCCAAGCGCTACACCGGCCGCGGCATGCTGTTCCTGGACCTGATCCAGGAGGGCAACCTCGGTCTGATCCGTGCGGTCGAGAAGTTCGACTACACCAAGGGCTACAAGTTCTCGACCTACGCGACCTGGTGGATCCGCCAGGCGATCACCCGGGCCATGGCCGACCAGGCCCGCACCATCCGCATCCCGGTGCACATGGTCGAGGTCATCAACAAGCTCGCCCGCGTGCAGCGCCAGATGCTCCAGGATCTGGGCCGCGAGCCCACCCCGGAGGAGCTGGCCAAGGAACTCGACATGACCCCCGAGAAGGTCATCGAGGTCCAGAAGTACGGCCGCGAGCCGATCTCGCTGCACACGCCGCTCGGCGAGGACGGCGACAGCGAGTTCGGTGACCTGATCGAGGACTCCGAGGCGGTCGTCCCGGCCGACGCGGTCTCCTTCACCCTGCTTCAGGAGCAGCTGCACTCGGTGCTCGACACGCTCAGCGAGCGCGAGGCCGGCGTGGTCTCGATGCGCTTCGGCCTGACGGACGGTCAGCCGAAGACGCTGGACGAGATCGGCAAGGTGTACGGGGTCACCCGTGAGCGCATCCGCCAGATCGAGTCGAAGACCATGTCGAAGCTGCGCCACCCGTCGCGGTCCCAGGTGCTGCGCGACTACCTGGACTGATCACGGACGTACGGCTTCGCGGCCGTACGGCTCCATGGCTTCACGGCCTCACGGCTTCGCCCGAGGAGCCCGGCACGTTTCCCCGCGAGGGGGCGTGCCGGGCTCCTCGGCGTTTCGCCGGTCGGCGTCCGTGTGCTGCATGCGGGGGCCACGCCCATGTGCCGCGGTCCGTGATCACTCGTCCGGGTGGCCTGCCGAGAGTCTCGGGCACGCGGCGTATCCGGGCGACTACGCTGTGCCGGTTGGCTGCTGTCGAACCACCTTTGGGAGACCCGGTGTTGCCCAGCTCGGACGCCCGCCCACCCCGACTCTCACCGGTCGCCCCCGGCCGCGCCCGTTCGCGCAGAGCGGTCGCCATGCTCGCACTGGCCGCGTTGCCGGCGCCGCTGCTGACGCTCGGGGAGGCCGCGCCCGCCGCCGCCCAGCGCCGGATCGTCGGCGGGTGGAGCACCACGACCAGGGACCACCCGTGGATGGTGGCGCTGTCCAGCCGGGAGCAGTTCGGCAGTGCGCGCTCCGGGCAGTTCTGCGGTGGCGCGCTGGTCTCGCCGACCAAGGTGGTGACGGCGGCGCACTGCTTCTTCAACGAGAGCACCGGCCGCCGGACCGACCGGCCCGGCCTGCGGGTGATCATCGGCCGGGACGACCTGAACAGCCGGGACGGCCGCGAGGTTGCCGTCCGGGAGGTGTGGGTGGACCAGGGCTACAGCTTCGCCACCAACGAGCGGGACATCGCGGTGGTCACGCTCGCCGAGCCGCAGGCCGGCCGTGAGTCGCTGCAGGTCGTCGGCCAGGGCGAGAGCGAGCCGTACCGTGCCGGTACCGCGGCGCAGGTCTACGGCTGGGGTGACACCACCGGCGGCGGTCGGTACTCCCCGACGCTGCGCGAGGTCGAGGTGCCGCTGATCGCGGACACGGACTGCTCCCACGCGTACCCGCCCGGTGGCGACAGCCCTTTCGACGCCCGGACGATGGTGTGCGCGGCCGCCCCGAAGGGAGGCCGGGACGCCTGCCAGGGTGACAGCGGCGGCCCGCTGCTGGTCGCGGGCCGACTGGTCGGACTGGTCTCCTGGGGGACGGGCTGCGCGGAGGCGGCCCACCCGGGGGTCTACACCCGGATCGCCGCGGTGGCCGACGACATGCGCACCGTGCTCGACCGGTGACGGAGTGCCACGGCGCGGGCCGTCCGCCCGTCGCCGACGCGGGCCGGCGCCGGATCGCCCCGGGCCGAACGACATGCGCCGAGTGCCATGTGGCGAGGGCCACTCGACGCGGTGTCAGCGCGTGAGCGGCCCGTCACCCGTGGTGCCCGAAGAAACGCCGGAGCCGGTGGACAGGCTCTGCAGCCTGTCCACCGGCTCATCGACCTGGTCGGTCGAATCAGCTCGCCGGGGCGAGCGCCTGGGTCAGCGCTCGTCGTTGTCGGCCGTGGCAGGCGTCGCGGTCAGCCGGCCGCTCTCGTCCTGTATTTCCACGGCAATCTTCTTGAGCTCGGGCTCGAACTTCCGCCCGTGGTGGGCGCAGAAGAGCAGCTCTCCGCCGCTCGCGAGGACAACGCGCAGGTAGGCCTGGGCGCCGCAGCGGTCACAGCGGTCTGCCGCGGTGAGCGGGCTCGCAGGGGTCAGAACAGTAGTCACGTCGCCTCTTCTCTAGCTCGACGAGCTGTCGTACCAGGGTCAACATCCAACCAGGTCGATTTCGTTCCCGCTCGTGGCTTTTCTCGGTTCGAGGATTCTGCAGTTGTTGTTGATGAGGACGTGCCCCGGGCTTCGGTGGTTCATGCGTACCGAATCCGGTGACCCGTCGGTGGCCTCGAACGTCCTAGCGAAGCGATGTCCGGGTTCCGCGTAGCATAATCCTCTGCTGGGTTGGAGCATAAGCCCCGTCCCAGGCCCCGATAGCCTGCATCCCAGCAGCTCCGCCGCCTGCTCCCGGTCCCACGCCCCGCCAGGAACCGTGGTGTCAGGTGGAGATGGCACCCTGGAGCCCACGACTCCGACGAAGGTCTTGTTCGCGCAGCGCGTACAAGCCGGACGGAGCCGGGAGGCCGGTGTCTCAGTTGCTGAGAGAGCGGGGCGCCCCCCAGGGCGGCCGCCCCGCCCGGCCAGCCGAGTCAGAACGTCATTGAGGAGTGCAGCGAGTGAGTGCTGAAACGTCCGTGCCGTCCGCTCTGGTCGCCGGGGAGGACGGCTCCAACTACACCGCTCGGCATCTGCTCGTCCTGGAGGGCCTGGAGGCCGTCCGCAAGCGGCCCGGCATGTACATCGGTTCGACCGACAGCCGCGGTCTGATGCACTGCCTCTGGGAGATCATCGACAACTCCGTCGACGAGGCCCTCGGCGGCTACTGCGACAAGATCGAGGTGCTGCTCCACGGTGACGGCTCGGTCGAGGTGCGTGACAACGGCCGTGGCATCCCGGTCGACGTCGAGCCCAAGACCGGCCTGTCCGGGGTCGAGGTCGTGATGACCAAGCTGCACGCCGGCGGCAAGTTCGGCGGTGGCTCCTACGCCGCCTCCGGCGGACTGCACGGCGTCGGCGCCTCCGTGGTCAACGCGCTGTCCGCCCGGCTCGACGTGGAGGTGGACCGCAGCGGCCACACCCACGCGATCAGCTTCCGCCGCGGCACCCCCGGCCTGTTCACCGAACTCAGCCCGGACGCCCCCTTCGAGGCGCGCAACGGCCTCACCAAGAAGGGCAAGGCCCCGCGCGGCCGGACCGGCACCCGGATCCGCTACTGGGCCGACCGGCAGATCTTCCTGCGCGACGCCAAGCTCTCGCTGGAGAGCCT
Source organism: Kitasatospora sp. NPDC048540 (assembly GCF_040651175.1). Lineage (NCBI taxonomy): Bacteria > Bacillati > Actinomycetota > Actinomycetes > Kitasatosporales > Streptomycetaceae > Kitasatospora > Kitasatospora sp. NPDC048540. Next base: position 1,626 of record NZ_JBEZIR010000009.1, on the reverse strand, counting down.
GCACAGCCGCGCCCGGCAGACCGCCTTCCTGGTGCCCGGCCTCACCATCATCGTCCGTGACGAACGGCTGACGGAGAGCGAGAAGGTCGAGGAGGCGACCTTCCGCTTCGACGGCGGCATCGGCGAGTTCTGCGAGTTCCTCGCCCCCGACAAGCCGGTCTGCGACGTCCTGCGGCTCCAGGGCGAGGGCACCTTCAAGGAGACCGTCCCGGTCCTGGACGAGCTCGGCCACATGACCCCGACCGAGGTCACCCGCACCCTGGGGGTCGATATCGCGCTGCGCTGGGGCGCCGGCTACGACACCACCCTGCGCTCCTTCGTCAACATCATCGCCACCCCCAAGGGCGGCACCCACGTCACCGGCTTCGAGCGTTCGCTCGCCAAGACCGTCAACGAGGTGCTGCGCAGCGCCAAGCTGCTGCGGGTCGCCGAGGACGACATCACCAAGGACGACGCGCTCGAAGGGCTCACCGCGGTGGTCACCGTGCGCCTCGCGGAGCCGCAGTTCGAGGGGCAGACCAAGGAGGTGCTCGGCACCTCCGCCGCCAACCGGATCGTCGCCGCGGTCATCGCCAAGGAGCTCAAGGCCTTCCTCGCCTCCAGCAAGAAGGACGAGAAGGTTCAGGCCCGCGCCGTGATGGAGAAGATCGTCGCGGCCGCCCGCACCCGGGTCGCAGCCCGTCAGCACAAGGAGGCGCAGCGTCGCAAGACCGCGCTGGAGACCAGCTCGCTGCCGGCCAAGCTGGCCGACTGCCGCAGCGACGACGTCGACCGCAGCGAACTGTTCATCGTGGAGGGTGACTCCGCGCTCGGCACCGCCAAGCTGGCCCGCAACTCCGAGTTCCAGGCGCTGCTGCCGATCCGCGGCAAGATCCTCAACGTGCAGAAGGCCTCGGTGGCCGACATGCTCAAGAACGCCGAGTGCGCCTCGATCATCCAGGTGATAGGAGCCGGCTCCGGCCGGTCCTTCGACATCGACCAGGCCCGCTACGGCAAGGTCATCTTCATGGCCGACGCCGACGTCGACGGCTCGCACATCCGCTGCCTGCTGCTGACGCTGTTCCAGCGCTACATGCGCCCGATGGTGGAGAAGGGCCGGGTGTTCGCCGCGGTCCCGCCGCTGCACCGGATCGAACTCACCAACCCCAAGCGCGGCCAGGAGAAGTACCACTACACCTACTCCGACTCCGAGCTGCGCCGCACGTTGCTGGAGTTCCAGGGCAAGGGGCTGCGCTGGAAGGACCCGATCCAGCGCTACAAGGGCCTCGGCGAGATGGACGCCGACCAGCTGGCCGAGACCACCGTGGACCCGCGCCACCGCATCCTGCGCCGGATCAACCTCGGTGACCTGGAGGCCGCGGAGAAGGCCTTCGACCTGCTGATGGGCAACGACGTGGCGCCCCGCCGGGACTTCATCGTGAACTCGGCCGCCACCTTGGACCGCTCCCGCATCGACGCCTGACCGGTCCGGCCGACCGGTCCGGCCGGCCCGGCCCCGCCGTACGGCGCAGGGGCTCTCCACCCGCGGGTCCCCGTCACGGCCACCGCACTCGTCGCGCTCGTACTGCTGGGCGTCCGCGACCGGGCGCTGACACTGGGACAGGTGCAACGCGTGCTCGCGCCCGT